>NZ_JAGQCT010000016.1:0-52699 GCF_024346335.1 Cyanobium sp. ATX 6E8
CCGTTTTCAGCTTGCGGATGATCTGCTCCGCGGTGTGCCTGGTGCGTTTCATGGTGAAGTCCCCGGCCCAGTCTGGCCGGCTGAGGACTCTCATTCACCCTGGACCGATTGCCGGGGTCCACGTCACCGGCCAGCAAGGCGCCGTAGGTGTCGCCAGCCCGGGCCGCTGCTCCTGCTGGCAGCTGGCCCTCCACCACACTGCGGAAGGTGGCCACGTTGGCCCGCAGTGTGGGTAGGTGGGTGACGCAGCGGCGCAGAAGCATGGCCCCCGTTTTGATCGTGAGCAGCTCGCGCAGCTTGCGATCCACTGGCCCCCATTGATCCTGGGGCAGCTGCTGGCGGCCCACCACCACCGTGCGGCTGCGATCAGCTGGATTGGCGATCACCGCATTGATACCTACTAGGGCGATGCTGCTGCGCACCGCATAGGTGAGGGCTTTGCCGTGGGTGGTGCCCCTGCTGGTGGCTCTGCCGTCAAAGCTCAGCCGGGCCAGCTTGAGGTGCCCCTCGCGTTTGTGCTGATCCTCTCCCTCTGATTCGTCGATCAACACCGGCAGGGTGTTGGTGTTGAGGGTCTGGCGGATCGCCGCCTCTGAGCTGTTGCTTTCGCAGATCGCCAACCCAGCCAGCAGCGGCTGGATCACCACCGTGAGGGTGTAGGTCTTGCCTTGCGCGAACCCGCAGGTGATCTGCAGCACGGGCCTCTTGTCGAGCGCGCCGCCCACCGTGGCCAGTACCACCCAGCCCAACAGGTGTAGGTGATCGAGCGTGGTGATCCAGCCCATGGCCTTAACGGCCTGGAGGATCAAAGCGCCCTGGGCATCACTTAGCGGAGCCGTTGCAGGGTTGATGTCGAGTCTGGGTAGGCGTTGGTAGTGGTAACTGCTCTGATGGTCGATCAGATCAGCCGGCTTGCCATCCACCTCCAGCCGATCCCCCAGATGCCACACCACCTTGGTGCCATCCATCCACACACCATGGCCCCGGACGTGATCCAGGGCAAACACACCGCGTTTGTTGGCGCTTTCGATCACCTTGGAAGCAGCAGTTACCCAGTCGGTGCCAAGTCGGCCCGGATACTGCGACTCCCAAAAGTCAGCAGGCGCCAGCTTCAGGAGAGGTGTGGCCTGCGCTGACGGTGTGATGTAGGCGATCTGCCCGGTCTGACGGTGCTGGTAGTAGATGACCTTGCGATCAGTGCACCACCCCAGCACCTTGAAGGGAGCTTCAGCCATTGCTGCACCCCCTGGGCCGGTGCACCTTGAAGGTGAGAACGTCGCCTTCACCGATCGGTGTGCGCTTCACCAGCGCCCAGCCATCCACCACTTGCCCCAGCACCAGGGGCCCATGGCGCTGCTCAGCGCTGAAGGTGGAGCCGGGCATGCAGAGGATCAGCCCCTCCTGGGTCTGCTCACACCACAGCGACCCGTGCCGCCCGCAGATCGGGCAAGGGTTGAGCCGCTTGGTGCCATGGCGGGCTGAGCTGGGTTGGCTGCCGGTGGTGATCCTTTGGCGGCACTCTGCAGCAATCTGCAGCGCATGCTCCCACCAGTGAGCTGGTGGTGCTGACAGCGCCTCGGGGCCCAGATCCTCGGGCCAGTAGTAGTGCCCCCCGCTGCTGGGGTGCTCACCCAGCACGATCACCTGGCGCCCGCCATCGAAGAACACCTCCAGGGCCTCGCCCTTGCTGGTGTCGGTCTTGGGTGCCGTGATGGTCTTGCCCTGAAACTCAGCGCCATCGGGCAGCTCACTGAGCTGCTCCAGCGTGGGCCGGAACAACACCTTCAGCCGGTTGGCGTCGGTGTCGCGGTGCACCTGCCAAGTGCTGGCCCAGCCAGGATCAATCAAGTGATCCAGGCCCAGCTCCAGGGAGGTGGCCCCGTCAAAGTCAAAGCAGAGCAGCGGGCCGGTGAGCAGCCCGGTGCGGGCGCCCACTGAGCGCATGCTGCGATGAGCCTGCAGCTGGGCCACGGTGAAACCATCGTGGTGCTGCCAGCCCTCCAGCATGGGCCCCTTGCGATCAGCACCCCAGC
The DNA here is from genome assembly GCF_024346335.1 of Cyanobium sp. ATX 6E8. Taxonomy (NCBI): domain Bacteria; kingdom Bacillati; phylum Cyanobacteriota; class Cyanophyceae; order Synechococcales; family Prochlorococcaceae; genus Cyanobium; species Cyanobium sp. ATX 6E8. The sequence continues at coordinate 2,034 of NZ_JAGQCT010000016.1, forward strand.
CGATCGGCAGCAGGGCCAGATCCTGCTCAAGGTGCTGGAGTTGGTGGAGCTGATACCGCCATGGTGCACGCTCTGGTGCATGCACTGCCTTGCCGTTCTGCTGTTGCTCAGTTGTGGCAGTTGTTCTGCCAGTTGAGACCCCCTGCAGATGCAGCAGATGGTCGCTTAGGCTCAGAGCATGCTCATGCCCCTGGCCTCTGCAATTTGTAGGGGCCATTTTTATGCTCCCACCGCTTGCTTGAGCATTGCTTCACCGCGCTGCCGAATCACGCCCCGGTGATGAAAAGCAGCCCTGATCCTTTCCACGTTCCAGAGGATCGCGGCGCTGTGGCTGGTGCCGAGGATGTAGTGCTCACCACCCACTAGGAAGCCGCCGTGGGTGTCGCGGCAGCGCTTGAGGTGGTTCTGGCTGCAGCCCAGCGCCATTGCTGCCACGGGGGTGCGGAGCCATTGCTGAGGGGTGCTCATTGGGCTACCTCCTGGCTTGCAAAGCTCAGCGAGAACTCAGCCAGTCGCATGCGAATGTTGCAGTCCGGCCAGTTCTTGGCGATCACTGCATTGATGCGCTCCACCAGTGCTTTCAAGGCCTCGGCTGATGGCTCATCACTGCTGGCGGTGAGGACCATCTCCCGGTTCTTTTCGTTGCATTTGATGCTGGCCCAAGTGTGCCTCCAGGAGATACGTTTGAGGTCTTCCTTGAAATAAAAGCCGAGGGTTTTCTTCAGCTCTGAGGTTTTCATTGAAGGCGCCGCAGCACCTCCGCAAATGGTGTTAGCCATTGGTGTGGATGTCTAAGGGTCTTGCGTTCTGCTCAGCTTTCGCAGGCCCTTAATCCCGCAGGGAGGGGCAGAACAACCCGGAGACACCCACCAGCGCAGCTACCCGTCAGACCGCCGCAGGCTGCATCTGACGCAGTGGTTTAATCCGATGGTGAAAGTATAGCGGCAATGTGCAGCTATGACTCAACTGGGTGCACCCCAGCGTTGAACCGCTCCACTGCGGCCTCCAGGCTGGCCTCATCGGTCCAGCTGCCGTAGTGCTTGAGGTGGGTGGCGACGTTGTGCCCCATCAGGGCCGCTGCGATCCGTGGATGCAGCTGTTGGCTGCTGCCGGTGTGGGCCCGCCACGCATACCCATGGCGCAGTGAGTACGGGGTGAGCCCTGTGTTGCGGGCCACCAGCGCCTGCCACGGCCCGTAGCGCTCCAGCTTCTGAGCAAACTCTGCGCCCACGTCCTGAAACTTGCCCTTCTGCTCCACCAGCGCGATCTGGTTGCGGATCGACTTGGGCAGCTTCACCAGCCCGCTGCCGTAGAGGTGCAGCAGGCGCTCGCCCTCGCCCTCACGGCCCGGCACGTCGATGGCCATCACCAGCCGAGGTGGTTTGGTCTTGGCGCTCATGCTGCTGCTGTTGCGCTTGACGTGGCCCACATAGCCCTTGCCCTCGCGCACCTCCAGCACCGCCAGCTCAGCGGGCCGCAGCCCGTAAAGCCCCACCAGCCCCACCGCCAGCCGCAGCTCATGCTCGCCGTCGGCCTCCAGCTGATCCAGCAGGGCCGCCAGATCCTCCGGCTTGATGGGTGGCGTTAGGCGCTCGCTGGTGGTGGTGGTGGCGCTGCCGATCAGCTCATTGATCTTGGCTTTGCTGGGTGGGTAGAACCGCGTCGGGGCCCCACACTCATCCACCGCATAGGTGAGGAACCGGGCCACATCCAACAGGTTGCGTTTGCGGCCCACGCCACCTGGGGGGCAGTCAGCAAAGAACCGATCCGCATAGCGCCGCATCAGGGTGCCGCCGTCGCGGGGGGCTGGCTTGCCCTGCAGCGCTTCCAGCACCCGATCCAGCCGGGTGGTGAGGTCGCGCAGTGTGGAGCTGCGGTGGCTCTGCTGGGTCTTGAGGAACCGCGCCTTTACCTCCGGCCACCCTGCAAAGTCCTCCTCAGCACCCTGCGGGCCGCCACCCAGCGCCTCGGTGTTGAGCTTGAGGGCCTCCTGCAGGGGAAGGTTGCGCTCCTCCATCAGGGTGCGGATCTGGCCCACGGTGGTGAGGATCGCCGTGGCGTTGGTGGCCTTCCACTCCAAGGGCAGCATCACGCTGCTGCGGGTGCGGTCCTCCCAGATGCGGATCAGCTGGCAGCGCCCGATCGGGTTGCGGCTGGTGGCTCCCACCTCCCGGACGATCCAGCCTTTGCCGTGCTCCTGGGCAATGCTCACGCGGAGCGTCTCAAACCACTGCTGACGGGGTGCCATGGGTCAAACATGCACCAAACGTGCACCAAGGTGAGGGCCTGCCTGTTCGGCAGGAGGTCAGCCCCCTTTTTTACTGGGGTTTGACCGGCTCCAGCATGCACCAAATCGTGCACCAAATGGGGGTGTCTGGGTGCTCCTGGGTGCATCTGACCCTCTGCCTGAGGTGCACCAAAGCATTAAAAAACCCAGGCTGGGCCTGGGTTCTCTCGATGGAGCCAAGCGGATTCGAACCGCTGACCCCCTGCATGCCATGCAGGTGCTCTACCAGCTGAGCTATGGCCCCGAAAAGGCGCTTTGGCAGCAATGACGCTGGTCGTCTCGCTTTGGCCCGTGGGCCTTGCCGTGCGCTAGATGAGCTTACAACGCTGCCTGTTCAGACCTGGCGCCAGACGGCCACCAGCTTGCCCTGCACCGTCACTTGGTCTGCGGGAAGCACGATTGGTTCGTAGGCCGGGTTGGCGGCCTCCAGGGTCACCGTGGCGCCACTGCGGTGGAAGTGCTTGAGGGTGGTGCCACTGCCTGGCACCAGGGCGCTCACGATCGTGCCGGCCTTGAGGCGGCTGGGGTCGGGCACCGGCTCCAGCAGGACCACGTCGCCATCAGCGATGTGGGCATCCACCATCGAATCGCCGTTCACCGTGAGGGCAAACAGGCCGCGGGTGTCGAGCACCGGGGCCAAATCGAGTCGCTCCTGGACGTCGTCGAAGGTTTCCACCAGGCCACCAGCGGCCACGGCGCCGAGCACCGGAATGCCGCTGGCCATGCCGCCCAGCAGTTGCAGGGTGCGGGCCTGGCCCTCCTGCCAGGTGATCCAGCCTTTCAGCTGGAGGTGGCGCAGGCGGCTTTGGATCGGCGCCGGCGAGCGCAGCCCCATGGCCTCCATCATCTGGCGGATCGAGGGGCTGTGGCGGTGGGCGCCGATGTAGTCGGCCAGCCAGTCGTAGAGCTCCCGCTGGGCCGTGGTCAGCTCTTGCTGGGTGTCGTGATGGCCTTGATGAGCAGGCTGGGGCACCGGGTTGGCGTCGCTGATACAGATGTACCGCCTCGTGGGCGCTTTGTCCAGCTCTGTCGCGGGCGGATTTCGCTTAAAGGCTGGGCGACAGGGATGGAACCGGCGAAGTCGACGGGAGCGTGCCGCCATCCGGTTCAGGGCTCGGCCAGCAGCGCCGCCAGCAGGGCCTGCTGGGCGTGCAGGCGGTTTTCGGCCTGATCGAAGATGCGGCTGGCGCTGCCCTCCATGGCACCGGCGCTGATCTCCAGGCCCCGATAGGCCGGCAGGCAGTGCAGCACGATCGCCCGGGGATCGGCCTCCGCCACCAGCTCTTCGTTCAGGCACCAGCCGGCAAAGGCCCGCTCCCGCTCCGCCTTTTCCTCTTCCTGCCCCATCGACGCCCACACATCGGTGTAGAGAGCATGGGCGCCGCGCACGGCCGCCACCGGCTCATGCAGCACCTCCACACTGCTGCCGTGGGCCGCTGCCAGGGCGCGGGACTGGTCGAGCACCGCGGCGTCGGGCTCGAAGCCTTTGGGGCAACCGATGCGCACGTTCACACCCAGCAGGGCACCGCTGAGCATCAGCGAGTGGGCCACGTTGTTGCCGTCGCCCACGTAGCTGAGGGTGAGACCGGCCAGCTCGCCGAAGGCTTCCTGCAGGGTGAGGAAGTCGGCCAGGGCCTGGCAGGGGTGCTCCAGGTCAGTGAGGGCGTTGATCACGGGGATCGAGGCCCAGTGGGCGTAGTCCGCCAGTTCTTCCTGGGCGAAGGTGCGGATCGCCAGGGCATCCAAGTAGCGGCTCAGCACCCGGGCCGTGTCGGCCACGGGCTCGCCCCGGCCCACCTGGGTCACCTGGGGGTTGAGGTCGAGGGTTTGGCCGCCGAGGCGCGCCATGGCCACCGAAAAGCTCACCCGGGTGCGGGTAGAGGCCTTGGTGAAGATCAGGCCGAGGGTCTTGCCGTCGAGATTGATGTGGCTGCGCCCGGCCTTGAGGTCGGCGGCCAGCCGCAGCATGCTCAGCGTCTGTTCGGCGCTCAGGTCGGCGGAGGAGAGGAGATCCCTGCCGCGCAGCTCAGCCAGGGCCGGGTATCCGTTGATGGCAGCCATGGCTGCATCTCTAAAGAACCCTTATCCGTGATCAGGTGCCCCGGCGTCAAGGCCTCAGGCCGTCACCCCGGCCTCCTCGGGCAGCACGCTGCTGGCCAGCAGTTCCTTGAGGTTGTCTCCTTCGATCACCTCCTTCTCCAGGATCTGTTGGGAGATGCTCTCCATCAGGTCCCGGTTGTGGTGCAGGATCGCCAGTGCACGCGCGTGGGCGTTGTCAACCAGGGTGCGCACCTCCTTGTCGATCGCCTGAGCCGTGGCATCGCTGACGGAACGGCGGGGGTTGTTGCCGCCGCCGAGGAAGCGGCCGCCGCCTTGCTTGTCGTAGGCAAGGGGCCCGAGGGTTTCACTCATGCCATAGGTGCCCACCATCTGCTCGGCGATGTCGGTGGCGCGCTGCAGGTCGTTGGCGGCTCCGGTGGTGACTTCACCAAACACGATCTCCTCGGCGCTGCGGCCGCCCAGCAGGGTGGCGATCTGGCCTTCGAGGTCTTCCTTGGAGTTGAGGAAGCGCTCTTCGGTTGGCAGCTGCAGGGTGTAGCCCAGGGCACTCATGCCCCGGGGCACGATCGAGATCTTGGCCACCTTGCTGCCGCCGGGCATCAGGTGGCCGACGATGGCGTGGCCCACTTCGTGATAAGCCACCACCCGTTTCTCATCGGGCTGGAGCACCCGGCTCTTCTTCTCCAGGCCAGCCACCACGCGCTCAATCGCTTCGTTGAGGTCGGCCTGCTCCACTTCGGTGCGGTAGGCGCGGGCCGCCAGCAGGGCCGCCTCGTTCACCAGGTTGGCCAGGTCGGCGCCGGCAAAGCCGCTGGTGGCCTGGGCGATTTTGTCAACGTCAACGCTGCTCGAGAGCTTCACCTTCTTGGCGTAGATGTCAAGGATCAACTTGCGACCAGACAGGTCGGGGCGATCCACCAGCACCTGGCGGTCGAAACGACCCGGACGCAGCAGAGCGGCATCGAGGGTTTCCGGTTGGTTGGTGGCCGCCAGCACGATCACCGGTTTGTCCTGGCCGGTGAAGCCGTCCATCTCGGTGAGCAGCTGGTTGAGGGTCTGCTCCCGCTCGTCGTTGCCGCCCACCACACCCATCGAGCCGGAACGGCTCTTGCCGATGGCATCGAGTTCGTCGATGAAGATGATGCACGGGGCCTTCTTTTTGGCCTCTTCAAACAGATCGCGCACCCGGGCCGCGCCGGCGCCGACGAACAGCTCCACGAATTCGGAGCCGGAAATGATGAAGAAGGGCACTTCCGCCTCGCCGGCCACAGCCTTGGAGAGCAGGGTTTTGCCAGTGCCGGGAGGGCCGACCAGCAACACGCCTTTGGGAATGCGGGCGCCGATGGCGGCGTAGCGCTCGGGCTTCTTGAGGAAGTCGACGATCTCGGCGAGTTCGGCCTTGGCCTCATCCACACCGGCCACATCGGCGAAGGTGACCCGGGATTCCTCATCGGGCACGTACACCTTGGCCTTGCTCTTGGTGAAGCTCAGGGCCCCCTGGGCGCCGCCGCCCATCTGGCGGCGGGCGAAGAACTGCAGCACCAGGATGAAGATCAGCGGCGGCACCACCCAGCTCAGGGCCGTGGTGATGAAGCTGGGCTTCTGGGGCGGCGCGGCGGCAAACTCGACCCCGTGCTGCTCCAGCCGCTGGGGCAGATCCATGTCGAAGATCGGCGTGGTGGAGAGCACGGTGGGTGCGCCCTCCTCAGAGGCTTCCTTGAGCTCGTAGCGGATCTGGTCGGAGGTGATGTAGGCGCGCTTGACGTTGCTGTCGTTCACCTGGTCGATGAACAGCGAGTAGGGCACCCGCGGCACCTGGGCGGCTGGATTGGGCAGGAAGTTGCTGAACAGCAGCAGCACGCCGAAGCCGATCAACACCAGGTTGATGATTCCGAAGCGGCGGTTGGGGCGGTTGTCGTCCTGGCGGATCGCCATGGTGCGGCAGCCAAAGGTGACCCCCAGGCTAGGCCTGTGCTCTCCAGCGGCGATCGAGCCAAGGTTGGGAGAACCGAACGCGCTCCCCCAATCCTCAAGTCGCCTGTTGCTCCATGTGTGGTCGCTTTTCCCTCGGCGCCGATCTCGCCCGCCTGCTGCCGCAGCTGCAGGGCCCCCTGCCGCCGGGGCTGGCGGCCCACTACGCCCCCCGGGCCGAGGTGCGCCCGGGCGAACCGCTGTTGATCCAGCGCCAGGAGCACGGCCAGCTGCAGGTGGCCCTGGCCCTGTGGGGGCTGTTGCCCGAGTGGGTCAAGGATCCGGCCACCGCCCACCGCTCTGTGCATGCCCGCGCCGAAACCGTGGCGCTCAAGCCCAGCTTCCGCGGCGCCTGGCGTCACCGCCGCTGCCTGATCCCCGCCGATGCCTTCTGGGAACAGGGCCGCTGGATCCGCCGGCGCGACGGCGGGCTGTTCTGGCTGGCCGGCCTCTGGGACCGTTGGATTGGCCCGGATGGCAGCGAGCTGGAGAGTTGCTGCGTGCTCACCTGTGCCCCTAACACCCTGCTGGCGCCGATCCACCGGCGCATGCCGGTGGTGATTCCCACGGGGCTGGAGGAGGCCTGGCTGGCGGTCGCTGACGGCCCCGGCCTGAGAGCCCTGGAGCCGCTGCTGCTCCCCTGGGATCCCGCTGGCTGGCTAGCCGATGGCCCGCCGTCGTGGCTAGACCAGCCCCAGTTGGAGCTGAATCTGTGAGCCTCGAGCAACTGGACGCCTTCCTGGCCGCTGCCCGGCAGACGCCCGACCTGGCGGCCCAGCTGGCGGAGCCCCTGGAGTTGCCGGCCTTCCTGGAGCTGGCCCGCGGCGCCGGCTATGCGCTCGAGGAGGCTGATGTGATCGCCGCGCAGCAGCGGCAGGAGGCCAGCCTCAGCGATGCGGAGCTGCAGGAGCGGGCCGGAGCGGAAGGCCGGCGGTTGCGCAATTTCATCCATGCCTGAGCCCGCCATGGCGGCAGCCGTTGAGCGGGTGTGCGACTACCCCCGGCCGCCAGCCCTGGTGGAGAGCGCTGCCCAGGTGCGTGTGGAGGCCCTGGGCCAGCTGCTGGCGGAGAGCCAGTGCGCCCTGCGGGTGCTGGAAACCTTCCATCCCCCCACCATCTACCTGCCGCCCGAAAGTGTGCGGCTAGAGCTGCTGCAGCCCAGCGCCGGCACCAGCTTCTGCGAGTGGAAGGGGGTGGCCCGTTACGCCGATGTGGTGGTGGATCCGGGCGGTCCGGCCGAGCGCCGCCTACGCCGGGCAGTGTGGACCTACCCCGAGCCCACCCCCGCCTTCGCGGCGCTGGCGGGTTGGTTTGCCGTGTATCCAGCCCTGATGGATGGCTGCTGGCTCGATGGCGAGCGGGTCGTGCCCCAGCCGGGCGGTTTCTACGGCGGCTGGATCACCTCCGCGGTGGTGGGGCCCTTCAAGGGGGATCCGCTGCATCCGCAGTTGAGGTAGGGCCATCGTTTGAGATCACCGTGCGGGTGGGGAAGGGCATGGCGGCCCCGGCCTGCTCCACCACCTCGCCGATCAACAGCAACACCTGCTGCCTCAGGGCCCAGGCTGCTTGCCGGTCGCCGCTGGCGCTGAAGCACAGCAGTCGCAAGAGCAGGCCCGAGTCGCCGTAGTCGACGAAGTGCACCAGCCGGTCCCTGACCCGGTCAATCCCAGTCAGGGTCTCAAGCCGCTCCCCCAGGGTGTGGATGATGGCCTCGATGCGGCCGCGGTCGGCGTAGCGGAGTCCGAATTCGATCCAGATGCGGCGGTTGTCGATCTGGGCCAGGTTTTGCACTGCCTGGCTGGTGAAGATGCCGTTGGGGATGTAAATCCGCTGGCGGTCGGGATCACGCAGCTCGGTGTAAAACCAGCCCACCTTCTCCACCGTGCCCAGCAGGTTGAGCGCCGGCAGGTTGATCGTGTCGCCGAGAGTGAAGGGCCGGTTGATGTAGAGGCTCAAGCCGCTGAGGCCGTTTTCCACGATCATGCGGGCACCGAAGCCCAGGGCTGCGGCGCCGAAGCCCCCGGCGGTGATCAACACCCCTGCCGACACCCCCAGCAGCTCGAGTGCCTTGAACAGCACCACCAGCAGGGCAGCGCTGCAGAACAGCTTGTCGAGCACGTCGAACAGGAAGAGCTGGTCTTTGGGGGCGAGGTGCGGCAGCAGTTGGGCGGCGTAGTGCTCATCGCGCTGCTTGAGTTCTCGACGCCAGCGCAGCAGGGTCCACACCACGCCGATGCTGAGCAGCAGATCGCGCACCTGCAGGCCCTGCTCCGGCCCCGCCAGCCACCAGCCCACACTGCTGAGCAAGACTGTTCCGGCCAGGCTGAGCCGACCGTTGAGCAGCAGGGCGCGAACCAGGGATCCGCTGCGGCAGCGCCGGCCAAGCCGATCCAGCAGCAGCCACACGACCAGGGCCAGCACCGCCCCCGCCAGGGGGAGCTGCAGCGCGAAGGGCAGGTTGGTGGTGGGCATGGCGCTCAAGGGAAGGGGGGGGCTGGGGGTTCGGGGGTTGGGGTGGTGAGCCGCCAGAGCAGATCGGGGCCGAGGGCCAGGGGGGGGTGGGCAGGCCAGGCCGGCACCTCGGCCATGGCGCTGTAACCCAGCTCGCCCAGGGGTGTACGGGCCGGCTCGCCGCCCATCAGTTTCGGGGCGATCACGGCGGCCACCTCCTGCACGCAGCCGTCGCGCACGGCCGCGGCGGCCAGCTCCGGCCCGCATTCCCACAGCACCTGGTTGCAGCCGCGGGCCGCCAGGGCCTCCAGCAGGGCCCGGGGACTGCAGAGCTCCAGTTCCAGCCGGGGTACGCCCTGCTGATCGAGGGCGGCGCAGGCCTGCGGCGGTGCCTCGGGGCCATGGGCCACCAGGGTGGGCGCGGCGGCCTGGCTCCAGAGCTGGGCGTTGGCCGGCAGATCCAAGCTGCGGCTGAGCACCACCCGCAGGGGTTCGGGATCGCGCCGTCCGCGGCTGGTGAGCAGGGGGTCGTCGGCGCGCACCGTGCCGCCCCCCACGATCACCGCATCACACTGGCTCCGCAGCCGGTGCACCCACTGCCGTGCCTCCGGGCCGCTGATCCATTGGCTGGCGCCGTTGCTGAGGGCGGTGCGGCCGTCGGCACCCATGGCCCATTTGAGCAGTCCCAGGGGGCGGCCCGTGGCGACGCGATGGCAGAAGGCGCGGTTGAGGGCGCGGGCTTCCGTCTCGGCCACCCCGGTGATCACCGCGATGCCGGCGGCCCGCAGTTGGGCCAGGCCGCCGCCGGCCACCTGGGGGTTGGGATCGGCCATGGCCACCACCACCCGGGCCAGCCCCGCGGCGATTACGGCGCCTGTGCAGGGGGGCGTGCGGCCGTGGTGGCAGCAGGGCTCCAGGGTGACCACCAGCGTGCCGCCGCGGGCCCGCTCGCCCGCCTGGACCAGGGCGCCCACCTCGGCGTGGGCGTCACCAGCCCGGGCGTGGTAGCCCTCCCCCACCAACGCTCCGTTGGCATCGAGCACCACCGCACCCACCAAAGGGTTGGGGCTGGTGCGGCCGGTGCCGAGGGCCGCCAGCTGCAGGGCTCGCTGCATCCAGGGGCGCCAGGGGCTGGGTTCGGGGCTGGATAAGGGGGGTGGCACTGAAGAAGGTGTGGAAGAGCAACAAAGCGAGTGGAGAAAAACTAAAAGAGATATCAGTCGTCCCTGAGGGATGTTTGATCCATCCGTTGTTTCCCTGAATTCATCATTTCCGTGTAAGACAGGGCCCTGGGGCGTTCCTGATCCAAGGAGATCGTCTTCAGAGAAATCGTCTTCAGAGAAATCGTCCTCTGATCCTCGCCTTGACTCCGAGCCTTTCCGGCCAGGAGTTTTGCAGCCATCCAGCCGATGGTCAACGAAAAAGCCAGGCCAATTGTTATGCTCATGGCTGCATGATGGCGTGGAAACGCAGCGCTGCAATCTCTGTTTGTTCGCGTCTGAGCAGAAAGGTGATTCACGGGTTGTCTGGCGTCACTGCGCCGATGCCGGAGGCCTTATCTCGTCTGCAGCTGGTGCAGTGGGCAGCGGGGGAGGATTTTGAAGGGGCAAAGAGGCCGGGGCAGGCAGAGATGGAGCGCCGGGAGACTGAGACTGCGGACTCTGGGTGCTATCCCCACGGTCTTTGAGCTCTTTTTGCAACGTCTCAATTAAAAGCCGCTGATCTTTTATTTGCCCATCCATTCCATCAAAGTATCTCACGGCAGCAACGGCGGCAACCGCAATCGTTGTAAGGCTTGCAACAACCGCGATGCTCTTGGAAAAGCTAACCATGATGCCGTCCTCGTGCACAATGTTTTCGTAATTCTATCTTGATCAATCCAGCTTTGCTCGGTGGCTCAGTGCCCTGCCCTGATTGATACTCGTTGCGTTGCAGAGGGGCTGTCGTTGGCAATCCTGACTTGCTGGCTAAGCCATCGGCAGGCTGCGCCATTCCGCCACGACAAATGGCGGCACCGGCAGTTCCACAAACACTCCCGGCAGCACCAGGCGCAGGGGCCGGTCCTGCTTCAGGTCGGCCAGCAGCGGGGCCAGGTCGAATTCGGCGGCGGCGGCGCGGCCGTCTCCGGCCAGCTGGGGATTGGCCAGGGTCACATCGGCCAGCTCCCAGCGGAAGCGACCGCTCTGCACCTGCAGGGCCGTGGGGTGGTCGAGGCGCACCTTGCCGGGGTAGCCGACGATCCGCAGCTTCAGGGGCCCGCCGGGAGGGCCTTCGCGGTAGGCCACCACCTGCCAGCTCTGGTAGTCGAGGTCGCGCAGGCTTTCGAGGCTGCGCACCACCGGGGTGCCGTTCTCGTCGTTGTGGGCATGCACCAGGGACTGGGCGGCGGGGGGTAGGCCCAGCCAGAGGGTGGCGGCCAAAAGAGGGGCCAACAGAGGGGCCAGCAGCAGGGCAAGCATGCGCTTCATGGCTGGCGCTCCGCCCCGGGGATCGCTTGCCAGTTGGTGTGGGTGGCCCACAGGGCCCAGATCGCCATCGCCCGCAGGTAGTGGCAGGCCCGGAAGGTGTTGACCCCGGTGATGGCTTCCGGGGTGCGGAACTGCAGGCCGCCGCTGTACACCTGCTCGACCACGGCAGCGGAGATGGCGAAGGCGGTGTCGGTTTCGCCCATCAGGCGGTAGTAGGCCGCCAGGCCGAAGTTGATGCCGGTCCACACCTCCAGCGGGTGGGTGCCGTTGGGATCGAGGGGCGTGCCGTCGCGTCGTAGGCCGTTGGCCACGCCGAGCGTGCCGCCCTGGAAGCCCTCGAAGCAGGCCTCCTTCACGGCCCGCAGCGCACTCTGGGCCCGGTCGGTGGCGACCACCGGCGGCAGACCCAGCAGCCGGGCGTAGAAATCACCGCAGAGCTGGTCGGCCATCACCACGGGCGTGCCGCTCTCGGCGTCGATGTTGTAGTACTCGCCGTTCCACAGCAGTGGGTCGAAGTTGGCCCGGCTCTGCTCCAGCCAGCTGCCGAATTCGCGCTGCTCGCCGCTCGTGTCGAGCCCCAGCTCCAACTGCAGCTGCTGGGCCATCGCCAGGGCGGCTTCCAGGGCTGCGATCCAGAGGGCGCCGCAGTAGGCGCTCACGCCCTTCAGCGGCCAGTCGTCGAAGGTCTGGTCGGGGGCGCCGCCGTTGTCGGGTAGGCCGTCGTTGTTGGCATCGAAGCCCTTCAGATACCGCAGGGCCTGCACCGCCGCCGGCCAGCAGGACGCCAGAAAGCTGAGGTCTTCGCCGCTTGGGGCCAGCTTGAAGGTGCGCCACACCTGCAGCACGTAGTCGCTGGCCAAGTCCTTCCAGAGGTTGCAGTCTTGATAGGCGGTGTAATTGGTGGCTTCAAACGGCCGCTCGTTGGGGGCGCCCAGATCGTGCGGTGTGGCGCCGGCCACCTTGCGGGGGGCCTCCACCCGGCCCTTGCCCTGGGTGAAATACCAGCCGATCGGCCGGGGAGTGGCATCGGCGGCCGGGATGGCGCGGGCGAAGCTGCGCAGCACGGCCTTGTCGAGCTCGGGCCAGAGCTGCAGCAGGGCAAACGAGCCGTAGAGCCGCACGTCGAGGCTTTCGTACCAGGCGTAGTCGAGGCACTCCAACACCCCAAACTGACCCACCGGATCGCCGCTGCTGGCGGCGGTCCAGAGACTGCCGCCGCTGGCCAGGTCGTAGAGCTCGTTAAACAGCGCCATGCGCAGAGCGTCGGGCAGATCCGTGCGCTCCAGCACCGGCCGTTGCCACGCCTCGATCTGGGCGCGCCAATCGCGCCAGTCGCGCAGGGCCTCGGCGGCGATGGCAGCGGCGCTGCCGGCCTTTCCGCCAAAAAAGTCGGTGTAGCGGCGCAGGGCCCGGGTGCCGGTGGCGAAGGCCGTGACCGGCAGGTCCCAGCTGATCACCAGGGGGATCTCGATGCTGGCGCCGGGCTCCAGCTGGCACCTCACCGCCAGGGCGGCGCTGCTGGGGTCGCCCTCGCTGCTGCGGCGGTCGTTGTTGCTGTCGGGGATCGAGCCATCGCGCGCGAAGGGCTCCCATAGCTCGGCGCCGCTGCCGTGGGGGTTCCAGCGGCTGCAGCGCTGCACCTCCAGGTGATCAGGGGCCGCCAGGCACCACTGCCCCTCCCCTTCCCCGATCGGCGTGGAGCGATCACCCTCCAGCAGCACGCCGCGCAGGTTCTCCCCATCCACCCAGCGGTTGCGCTGGCCCTTGCTGAGGCCGATCGCCGGCACGTAGTTGTGCTCTGGGCTGCCGTCGTCGCGAAACTGGACTGCCGCGGTGGGATCGGTGTTGCTGAACCAGCCCGTGGTGTTGCGCCAGCTCAGCAGCAGGGAGAGGTCGAGGGGTCGGTCGGTGGGGTTGGTCAGCGTCCAGACGAACACCGCCACCGGGTAGCTGGTGCGTTGGTAGTCGCCGGGCAGGATCGGACTGAAGGCCTCACAGCTCACCTCGGCTTGAAACACGCCTTCGTAGCTGGTGCTGCTCAGGGGGTAGCGGGCGGCGTAGGTGCCGGTGGGTTGCTCAGGGGTGCTGGCGGGGTACCAGCTCCAGGCGCTGAGGGGCTCGCTGCCCTCGGGGCGGGAGGCATCGGCCGCCGGCTTCACCGCCAGGGCGTGGGCACGGCTCTGGGTCCCGTCGCTTTCAAACAGGGCGAACTGGCAGTCGGGCAGGGTGCCAAACCAGTGCTCGCCGCCGTCGAGGTGCCAGAGGTTGAAGCTGCCGTCGGGGGCTCGGCCGATGCAGCCGGCACCGAAGCCCCCCAGGGGCATGCCGTGGTTGGGGCCGTCGTCGAGGTTGCTGGCGTAGCGCACCGTGTAGGGCTGCTGCCAGCCCAGGCCGAAGGGGCGGCTCCAGCTGGCGGCCGGTGCGGTCCACCTGCTGGTGCCCGTCCGGCGGCCCCCTTTCCCCTGGAGTAGGGAGGTCAGGGCGGAGAGGCCGAAGCGCGCCATGGGGCCAGAAAAGGTGCGCCCAGCTTGTCAGAGGTCGTTGGCTGGGGGCTGGAAGCCGCCGTGCACCTCCTGATCCACCAGGGCATCGAGGGTGACGGCGGAGCGCACCAGGGCCTGGTAGCGCTGCACCACCCGGCGGTTGCGCTCGATCCAGTTGCTGGGATCGCCGCTGGGCAGGCCCGTGCCGTCGCCGGCCAGCAGCTCCAGGTCGCCCTGCTGGGCCAGCAGGGCGAGCACCAGGTCGTGGATGCGCTGGCGGCGGTCGTTCATGGCCAGGCCGAAGGGCACTCGGCTGAGCATCATGGCTCCAGTAACCGAGAAGCGCCCTGGCGCAGCAGGCTGTGTTGGAGGTGATCGGCACCGATGCCAGTGGCTTGGCCGCTCTGGCTCCCCGGGCCCTGGAGCTGGTGCGCCGGGCACGGCTGGTGGTGGCGCCGGCGCGGCTGCTGGGGCCGTTGGAGCCTTGGTGGCACGCGGAGCAGGCGGCCGGGCGCATCGCCCAGGAGCAACCCTGCCCGGCGCTGCTGGCCAGCGACCGGCCCGAGCAGATCGTGGAGCCCCTGCAGGAGGCCCTGGCCAGCGGCGAGCCGGCGGTGGTGCTCGCCTGCGGTGATCCGCTCTGGTTTGGCATCGGCCGGTTGTTGCTGCAGCGCTTCCCGGCGGCCCAGCTGCGCTTTCACCCGGCCCCCAGCTCGCTGCAGCTGGCCTTCGCCCGGATCGGCCGCCCCTGGCAGGACGCCAGCTGGATCAGCCTGCACGGCCGCGACCCGGAGCCCCTGGCCGCCGCCTTGCAGAAAAGGCCCGCCGCCCTGGCGGTGCTCACCGATCCGAGCCGGGGCGGGGCCGAGGAGGCGCGGCGGATCCTGGCGGCCTCAGGGCTGGAGGCGGCCTATGCCGTTTGGCTGTGCGAGCGGCTGGGGCATCCCGAGGAGCGGGTGCAGCGGCTCGCCCCGCAGGCGGCGCTGCCCACCGCAGTCGATCCCCTGCACCTGGTGCTGTTGATCGCCGAGCCGCCGGCGCCCCCCGCCGATCCGGCGGCTCTGCCCCTGTTCGGCCTCGACGATGGCCTGTTCCTCCAGCACGACGACCGCCCGGGCCTGATGACCAAGCGGGAGGTGCGCATCCAGCTGCTGGCCGATCTGGAGCTGCCCGAGCGCGGCGTGCTGTGGGACATCGGCGCCGGTGTGGGCTCGGTGGGCCTGGAGGCCCTGCGGCTGCGGCCTGGCCTGGCGGGCTGGTTGTTGGAGGCGCGGGGCGGTTCGGCGGCGCTGATCGCCGCCAATGCCGAACGGCTGGGGGTGCGGCCAGCGGGGATCCACGACGGCCGGGCGCCCGACGCCCTGTCGGCGCTGCCCGATCCGGATCGGGTGCTGCTTGGCGGTGGTGGCCGCGAGCGGGCGGCCGTGCTGGCGGCGGTGCTGCAGCGGCTGCGGCCTGGCGGCGTGGTGGTGATCCCCCTGGCCACCGTGGAGGCCCTGGCGGAGCTGCGGCCCCTGCTGGAGCAGGCCGGCTGCCGGGTGGCGGTGGGCCAGCATCAGGCCTGGCGGGGGGCGCCCTTGGCCGACGGCACCCGCCTGGCGCCGCTCAATCCTGTGCTGGTGTTGAAGGGGAGGCTTTCCCAAGCGGCTCAATCCGCACCGGGCTGCCCACCGTGATCCCCAGGGCTTCGGCCTGGCCGGCGGCCAGTTCGAGCACGCCGTCCACCGCTTGGTCGGGGCCGTAGCTGCGGCAGGGCAGCTGAAGGCAGGGTTGGGTGTGGGCCTCGATCGCCACCACCCGGTTGCCTTGCACAAACAGCATGTCGAGGGGTTCGGGGGTGCGGTGCATCCAGAACCGCGCCAGCGAGGGCGGGCTGTAGGGGAACCACATGCCCCGCAGGGGCGGCAGGGGCGGCCGCAGCTGCAGGCCCTTGCTCTGTTTCTCGGGGGTGTCGGCCACCTCCAGGGCGATGCAGCGTTGGGGATGCAGCGGGGCCAGGCACCACTGGGCCGTGATCGGTAGCCATTGGGGCGGGGGCGTGAAGCCGCTCAGCAGCAGGGCCAGGGCCGCCTGCCCGCACCAGCGCAGCTGGGAACGGACACCCATCAGCTGCGCGCCTCCAGCGGGGGCAGGCGCTCGCTGAGGCAGTAGCCCTGGCCGCGGATCGTGTGGATCAGCCGCCGCTCGCCGCCCTCCTCCAGCTTCTGGCGCAGATAGCGCACGTACACCTCAATCACGTTGCTGGTGGTGGCCTGATCGTCGTTCCACACCTGGCGCAGGATCAGCTCGCGGCCCACCACCGTGCCCTTGCGCTCCAGCAGCAGGAGCAGCAGTTGGTATTCCCGCGCCGTTAGGCCCACCGGCCGGGGGCCGCGTTTCACCTGGCGCGTGCTGGGGTTCACCACCAGATCGCCCACCTGCAGCAATTGGGCCGGCACGTTGGTGCGGCGCGTTAGATCCAGGTGCAGTCGCAACCGCATCAGCAGGTCGCTGGGGCCGAGGCTCGAGAGCCAGAAGTCGTCGGCACCCGAGCTGAGGCAATGGATGCGGGCCTCCACCGTGTCGTTGCCCACGTCGAGCAGCAGCGGAATGGTGCCCCACTGCGCCCGCAATGCGCCGATCCGCCCGGCCTCTCCTGCCGACAGCAGCACGGCATCGGGGCTGGCAGCCGAGTCCTGGCCAGCGCCGATCCCCAGCTGGGCTTCGCTGCTGCAGACGTAGCCCGAGGCTTCCAGTCGGGCCGCCAGCGCCTCGGCTTCCGGGCCCACCAGCAGGATCAGGGCTTCGCTCATGGTGCGGTGCCGTTGCCGGGCTTGGCCACGTGGGGCAGGCCCCAGCCCAGTTTGTTGCGTAGCACCTGGAAAAACTCATGGTCGGCCAGGCGCACAAAGCGCACCGGCTGCTCACTGCGGCGCACCAGCACCCGATCTTCCGGCCAGATGTAGCAACCGGCGCTGCCGTCCACCACCATCATCAGCCGCTCCGGTGTGGCCGGAAACACCGTCACCGGCTCCCGGTCGCTGAACACCAGGGCCCGCGAGGCCAGGGAGTGGGGTGCGATCGGCGTGAGCTGCAGCACCGGGCAATCCGGCGTGATCACCGGGCCACCGGCGCTGAGGGCATAGGCGGTGGAGCCGGTGGGGGTGGAGAGGATCACGCCGTCGGCGGCGATGTCCACCGGGGCGTGACGGCCCACGGCGATCTCGAAATGGCACATCGAGGTGAGCGGCTCGCGGTGCAGGGCCATCTCGTTGAGGCACAGCACCTCCCAGCGCCGCTGGTCGCCGCGCATCACGCTGACGATTAAGGATGTGCGCTCCTCCACCGTCCATTCGCCGCTGAGCACCTGGTCGAGGGCCGTTTCCAGCTGGTGCAGGTAGGCCTCGGCCAGAAAACCCAGATGGCCGGTGTTGACCGTGAGAATCGGCACGCCAACGGGCGCGGTTTGGCGGGCGGCCGAAAGCACGGTGCCGTCGCCGCCGAGCACCACCGCCAGGCTGAGGTCGCGATCGAAGCCCGCCGGCACGCAGGCCGTGTAGCCACGGGTGCGCAGGTGCTGGTCGGGGTTGGCGAAGCCCACCATGCCGCCGGAGCTGCTCACCCGCACCACGCCATAGCCCGCCGCCGTGAAGCGCGCCTCAATGGCATCGGCGGTGGCCAGGGCCAGGTCCTTGCCGTCATTCACGATCAGTCCGACGCGGGGCACCGATCGGGGGCGCGGAGGGCAGTCTGAGTTTATGGGGGGGCTGGTTGGATGGGCCTTGGCGGTCTGCTCAGAACTGCTCCAGAAAGCGCAGATCGCTGGTGTAGAGGCGGCGGATGTCGTCGATGCCGTGGCGCACCATGCAGAACCGTTCCACCCCAAGGCCAGCGGCAAAGCCGCTCCAGCGCTCGGGATCGAGGCCCATGCCCGTGAGCACGGCGGGGTCGACCATGCCGCAACCCATCACCTCCAGCCAGCGGCCGCGCCACTGCACATCCACCTCGGCGCTGGGCTCGGTGAAGGGGAAGTAGCTGGCGCGGAAGCGCACCGGCAGATCGCCGAAGAACTGCTGCAGGAAGGCGGTCACCGTGCCGCGCAGGTGGCTGAAATCCAGGCCCTCATCGATGGCCAGCACCTCCACCTGGTGGAACACCGGCGAGTGGGTGGCATCCACCGCGTCGCGGCGATACACCCGGCCCGGGGCGATCACCCGCACCGGCGGCGGGTTGTTTTCCAGATAGCGGATCTGCACGGGCGAGGTGTGGGTGCGCAGCAGCCGGCCGTCCTCCAGGTAGAAGGTGTCCTGCATGTCCCGGGCCGGATGGTGCTCCGGGATGTTGAGGGCGGTGAAGTTGTAGTAGTCGCTTTCGATCTCGGGGCCTTCTGACACCCGATAGCCGAGCCCGGCAAAGATGTCGGTGATCTCCTCGATCGTGCTGATCAGCGGGTGGCGGTGGCCCGGCGGCGTGTAGCTGCAGGGGGCTGTGACGTCGAGGGTTTCGCGGGCGATGCGCGCGGCCATGGCGGCGCTTTTCACGGCCGTCAGGCGCTCGCCCAGCAGAGCCTGCACCTGCTCCTTGAGCACATTGGCCCGCTGGCCGATCAGCGGTCGCTCGTCGCCGGGCAATTTGCCCATCGCCCCGAGCACCCCCGACAGACGCCCTTTCTTGCCCAGCAACCCCACCCGCAGCTCCTCGAGCTCAGCGGCGGTGCTGGCCGCGGAGATCTCTGCCGCGGCCTGGGTTTCCAGCTCCTGGAGCTGGTTGGTGAGCTGCTGCAGGGACACGGTGGCGCTCACGGCTGAGGCGGAGGGAGTGCCGACTGTAAGGAGCCGCCCCAGACCCAACCCCAGTACCGTTGCAGCGAGATGGCGCTGGGCCTGATGGCACCACTCAGGATCCTGATCAGCAACGACGACGGGGTCTTCGCTGAGGGCATCCGCACCCTGGCCAATGCGGCCCTGGCCCGCGGCCACCAGGTGAGTGTGGTGTGTCCGGATCAGGAGCGCTCCGCCACAGGCCATGGCCTCACCCTGCACACCCCCATCCGGGCGGAGCGGGCCGATGAGCTGTTTGACGATGGAGTCCAGGCCTGGGCCTGCAGCGGCACCCCCTCCGACTGCGTCAAGCTGGCGCTCTTCTCCCTGCTCGAGGAGTGGCCGGATCTGGTGCTCTCCGGCATCAACCACGGCCCCAACCTGGGCACCGATGTGCTCTATTCCGGCACGGTGAGCGCGGCGATGGAGGGCACGATCGAGGGCCTGCCCGCCCTGGCGGTGAGCAGTGCCGACTTCCAATGGCGCCAGTTTGCGCCGGCAGCAAGCTTGGCCCTCGATGTGGCCGAGCGGATGCTGGCCGAGGGCTGGCCGGAGCGCATGCTGCTCAACCTCAATGTGCCGCCCCGGCCGGCGGAAGCGATCGGGCCGCTGCGCTGGTGCCGTGCGGCGGTGCGCCGCTACACCGATCAATTTGAGCAGCGGGTGGATCCCCGCGGGCACACCTACTACTGGCTGGCTGGCGAGGTCGTCAACGACCTGGAGGCCGAGGTGTCCGGGCCGGCGGCCTGGCCCACCGACGTGGCCCAGATCAACGGCGGCGGTGCCTCGCTGACACCGCTGCAACCCGACATCTTCTGGCGCGGCGCCACCCGTGACCTGCCCGAGCCGTGAACGATCAGGTTGAGCGGTCGATCAGGCTGATCGGTAAATCCGTTGCAGCATCCACAGGCTGATCCATAGCCCGATCAGGTGGGCAAACAGCACCTGGGTGTTGCCCAGCACCGAAAGCATCTCGATCGAGGTGATCGGCAGCCCCACCAGTCGTCCAGCCGTGCCAGGGGCCGACTGGATCTGCGCCCCGAAGAAGCCCGGCACCTGCTGGGAGGCCTGCACGAACAGGCTGCCCGCGAGCGACTGATAGCCCAACACCGCCAGGGTGAGTCCAACCAGGTCGGCGAACACGCCGCGTTTGATCAGCCGGGCCGTTTCGCCCTTGCTGGGGTGCACGGGGCTGGCCAAGGCCCGTCCGCAGCGCACCACCAGCCAGCTCTGCCAGATGCACCAGAGCAGCAGCAGGAAGGCCAGGGTGGTGAGCGAAATGCCCGGCCCCAGGCCCAGGGCCCGGGCCGAATTGGCGGCAAGGCGACCGCCGATGTTGTTGAACAGCTGCACGCCCACCACCACAACACCCAGCACCACCTGGGCCCAGAAGCGCACCCAGCCCATGCGCCGCAGCGCTGCGGCAATCAGCTGCAGGTCGAGGCGGTCAGCCATTCAGCCATCGCGAGAACAACAGGTCCCAAAGGTGCCATGGGAAGATCGCTTTGGCTCCTGTTGCCTTTGGGTTCCGTAGCGTTGATACCCCTGCGATCACCCCAGGAGGCGCGGCGGCCCACGGCCATTGCCCTCGGCAGCTTCGACGGCCTGCATCAGGGACACCGCCGCGTGATCGCGGCCGTCACCGGAGCTGCGGGCGGGGCGACGCCGACGGTGGTCAGCTTCTGGCCCCATCCGCGCGAGGTGCTGTACGGCGAGCCGCGACTGCGGCTGGATCTGCCCGCCGAGAAGCTGCATCTGCTCGAACCCCTCGGCATTGAGCAGCTGGTGCTGGTGCCTTTCACCCGCGAGCTGGCGGCCCTCAGCCCCGAGGCGTTCGTGGAGCAGGTGCTGGTGGGCCAGCTGGGGGCCCAGCGCGTTGCCGTGGGTGACAACTTCCGCTTCGGGGCCGGCCGCAGTGGCGACAGCCACACGCTGGCAGCGATCGGCCAGCGCCACGGCATCGACGTGCAGGTGCTGCCGATGCTCTGGGACGGCCAGGAGCGGGTGAGCAGCAGCCGCATCCGCCGGGCCCTGGCGGCGGGGGATGTGGCCGAGGCCCGGCGGCTGCTGGAGCGGCCCTATCGCTTCAGCGGCCGGGTGGTGCGGGGCCGGGGGTTGGGTCGGGAGCTCGGCTGGCCCACCGCCAACCTGCAGGTGGACGGGCGCAAGTTTCTCCCCCTCGAGGGGGTGTATGCCGCTGCGGCAACGGTGGCCGGTGGGCCGCTGCTGCCGGCCGTGATGAACCTCGGCCCCCAGCCCACCGTCGATCCGATGGCGCCCTCGGCAGTGGAGGTGCACCTGCTGGATCGCCGCCTGGAGCTCGACGGCCTGGAGCTGGTGGTGGAGCCGCTCCAGCTGCTGCGCCGCCAGCAGACCTTCGCCAGCTTCGAGGCGTTGAGTGCCCAGATCGCCCGCGATGCCGACGAGGCCCGGGCCCTAACCGCCGGGATAGGCGTGGGTCAGGCCCCAGCCGATGAAGGTGGCGATCCCGCCGAGCAGCAGAATCCCTGAAATCAGCACCAGCATCGGGCTGTCGGAGTTGCCTTTGTCCACTCCGCCCGGCTCGCCTGCCATTGGCCCCTGCGCGATGGACCCCACCCTAAACAGCATGGCCAGCGAGGGTCTGGATGACCCAGCTCGCGATCGCTTGATCGACCCAGCTCGCGATCGCTTGATCGACGCCAACCTCGATCGAGCCCGAGAGGGGTTGCGGGTGCTGGAGGACTGGGCCCGTTTCGGCCTGGATCGACGCGACCTGGTGGTGCGCACCAAGGACATGCGCCAGCGGCTGGGCCGGTTGCACCGGGATGCCTACAAATTTGCGCGCCACACAGCCACCGACCCGGCCGCGGGGCTCGGCCATCCGGCCCAGGCGGAGCGCCGCAGCCCCAGCGCCGTGGTTGGTGCCAACGCCGGTCGGGTGCAGGAGGCGCTGCGGGTGCTGGAGGAGTTTGGCCGCAGCAGCGATCCGGAGCTGGCGGAGGAGGCCTCCACCCTGCGCTACCTGCTCTACGACCTGGAAGTGGATCTGCTGCAGGCCTGTCGTCTGGCGGCCACGGGCGGGGAGGGGCGCCGCGAGGCCCTGGCCCACTGCCGCTTGTATCTGGTTACCTCGCCGGTGGCCGATCTGGAGGGCGTGGTGGCCGCGGCCCTCGGGGCCGGGGTGCGCCTGGTGCAATACCGCGCCAAGGAGGCTGCTGGTCTCGACGACCTGCAGAAGCTTGGCCAGGCCCGCGCCCTGCGCCAGCTGTGCGCGGCCCACGGCGCCCTGTTTCTGGTCAACGACCGGATCGACATCGCTCTGGCGGTGGAAGCCGATGGGGTGCATCTGGGCCAGGGGGATCTGCCGCCGGCGGTGGCGCGCCAGCTGCTGGGGCCCGATCGCCTGATCGGCCGCAGCACCCATGCCCTCGCGCAGCTGCAGCAGGCGGTGACCGATGGCTGCGACTACGTGGGCGTCGGGCCGGTGCACGCCACGCCCACCAAGCCGGGCCGGGAGCCGGTGGGCCTTGACTACGTGCGCCAGGCCGCGGCGGCCAGCCCGATCCCCTTCTTCGCCATCGGCGGGGTGGAGGCCAGCAACCTGGCGGCGGTGCGGGCGGCCGGTGCCGATCGGGTGGCGGTGGTGCGGGCCATCACCGAAGCCGTTGATCCGGCTGCCGCCACGGCCGCGCTGCTGCAGGCCCTGGAGGGTTGCCCATGATCACCTTGCAGGTGAATGGCGAACTGCGCCAGTGCTCAGCAGGCCTGAGCCTGGAGCAGGTGCTCGCCGAACTGGGCTACCAGCCCCGGCTGGTGGTGGTGGAGTTCAACGGCGCGATCCTGCTCCGGCAGGCCTGGCCCTCCCAGCCGGTGGTGGAATCCGATGTGCTGGAGGTGGTCACCATCGTGGGTGGCGGTTCCTAGATTTCAACCACTTGCTTGCAGAGCCTTGGCGCTTCCGACCCGTCCGACCTTCGGACCCAGCCTGAGCCTGCGGCGCTGTGTCAGTTGGCTGGCCATGCCGGTGCTGGCGCTCACCCTGCTGCTTGCCCATCCAAGCCCCAGCTGGGCGGCCAGCGGCGGCCGGATTGGTGGCGGCAGCTTCCGTTCGGCCCCCTCGATGCCCCGCAGCTACGGCGGCGGTGGCTATGGCGGGGGATATCGAGGTGGCTACAGCGGCGGCTATCGCGGTGGTTATGGCGGCGGTGGAATTGGCTTTCCCTTCCTGATCCCGATCTTTGGCTTCGGCGGCGGTGGGCTGTTCGGCTTCCTGGTGCTGATGGGCGTGGTGGGTCTGCTGCTCAATGCCGTGCGCGGTGGTGGTGGTGGTCAGGGCCCCGCCCTTGGCAGCGGCCGCGGCGGCGATCTGATTGGCGCGGGACGCCCCGATGGACCGGTCACGATCAGCCAGCTGCAGGTGGGGCTGCTCGCTTCGGCGCGCCAGCTGCAAACCGACCTGCGTCGGTTGGCCGGCAGCGCCGACACCAGCCATGCGGCCGGGCTCCAGGCACTGCTCCAGGAGAGCACCCTGGCCCTGCTGCGCCACCCCGACCTCTGGGTGTACGCCAACGGTGAAGTGGGCCAGGTGCCCTTCGTCAGTGCGGAAGCCACCTTCAACCGTCTGTCGATGGCCGAACGCAGCAAGTTGCAGCGTGAGGTGACCAGCAATGTCGGCGGTCAGCGCTACAGCGATGCCGCCGTCGCGGCGGGCGACAGCGATGCCAGCAGTGATTTCATCGCCGTGACCCTGCTGGTGGCCACCCGCAACCGGATCAACCTCAAGGGTGCGGGCAGCGCCGACCAGCTGCGTGAATCGCTGCAGCAGCTCGGGGCGGTGGGCTCTGCGGACCTGCTTGCGATCGAGGTGATCTGGCAGCCGGAAGGGGCCGGCGAAGTGCTCAGCACCGAAGAGCTGCTCACCGCCTACCCCCAGCTGCAGCACCTCTAGCCCTGGGGGAGCAGCAGTCCTGGGGCGAGTCGCAAACGGCCCGAGGAGATTGGTCCCCAGGCCCTTGCGGTCACCTCGTGGGCTTTCCACACTGCGCTTCACTGCCGGTTGCACCGATGGGTCGTCGCGCGCTGTCCTGGGCGAACACTCCCGTGCTGCTGCAGGCGATTGAACGCTACGAGCAGGGACGGCTGCCCCGATCGATGCAGCTTTGGCTGCAGACCCTGCTGGAAATCGAGGAGTCCGCCCCTACCCCCTTGCGCCCCGGCTGCTGAGGATGCGCACAGCGGCCATGGCGGCCCCGTAGCCGTTGTCGATGTTGACCACCGAGAGCCCTGGGGCGCAGCTGGCCAGCATGCCGTGCAGGGCAGCCACCCCACCGGCGCTCACCCCGTAGCCCACCGCCACCGGCACGCCGATCACCGGCTGGGGCAGCAGCCCGGCCAGCACCGTGGGCAGCGCTCCTTCCATGCCAGCGCAGGCGATCAGCACATCCGCGCCGCGCAGCTCCTCGAGCCGATCCAGCAGGCGATGCAGCCCGGCCACGCCCACGTCGAGCACCAGCTCGGCGGCGATCCCATGGCAGTGCAGGGCCAGCTGGGCCTCGGCCGCCACCGGCAGGTCGCTGGTGCCGCCGCTCAGCACCACCACCCGGCCGCGGCGGGGATCCGGATCCGGCAGGGGGCCGGCCGTGAGGCAGCGGGCCTGGCCGTGGTGCTGGAGTGCCAGCTGCGGCAGCAGCGCCTGCGGCAGCTGGGTGGCCACGGCTTCCGCTTTCTCCGGGGAGATGCGGGTGGCCAGGGCCAGCTCCCCGGCGTCGTGCAGGGCCTCAAGGATCCGCGCGATCTGCTCAGCGCTCTTGTGTTCCCCCCAGATCGCCTCCACCATGCCCAGCCGCTGGCGGCGGCCGAGATCCAGCCGGTGCTCGGCGCTCATGGCCGCTCCCACACCATCTCCACCAGCGCTGGCGTCACCCAAAGGCTGGCGTGGCGCTGCCCCCAGGCCAGTTCGGCTTCCAGGCCGGCCTGCTCGGCGGCGCTCCAGCGGCCGGCGGCGATCAGCTGGGCGGGATAGCTGCTGAGGAAATCAAGCAGCCACTGGGTTTTGGGGTGGTCGCTGGGGGAGCAGGCCATCAGGCTGGAGCTGTGCAGCAGCCGGAAGCCGCGGGCCTCGAGCAGGGCCGGTAGGCGCTGGGCCACGTCGGGATCGCCGCCATGGTCGCGCCAGTGTTGGATGCAGCGCTCCACAAAGCGGGCCAGGGCGCTGCCGCCCGGATGGAGCGCGAAGGTGTTCCACTGCACGTATTCGTGCAGCACCAGCCGGCCGCCGGGGCGCAACGCCTGGCTCACCAGATCCAGCAGGGGCTCAAGCCGGGGTAGAAACATCGCCACCCAGCGACACCAGGCCCCGTCCCAGCTGTCCCCCTCCAAAGCCAGGGGTGGCGACCCGTTGGAGGAGGCCAGGTCGTGTTGCAGGGTGCGCAGCTGGGGCATGGCCTTCTGCTGCAACTGCTGCTGCAGGTGCGCCAGGTAGGCCGGGGCGCTGTCGATGGCCAGCACCTGGCCGGCCGGCCCCACCCGCTCGGCCAGCTCGCAGCTGGCGAAGCCGGGGCCGCAGCCCAGATCGAGCAACCGCTGACCCGGCCCGAAGCCAGCCCGGTCCCAGGAGCTCAGCATCGCGTCGCGCCAGATCGCATGCTGGCGCGCCAGCCGTTCCCGCTCGATGGCGTGGCTGCCGAGCACATAGGAGGCTCCCCTGGTGGCGGCGCTCATGGCGGCAGCAGTTCCCCTTCAAACACCAGCGGGAAGGGATTGCCCTGCTGCGCACCGGTGGCCTGGCGGGCCAGCTGCTCGAAGCGTTCCTGCACCGCCTCCAGGTCCTGCTCGGGGATCGCTTTCCATTGGTCGCGGCTGGCCCAGCGGATCAGCAGGGTGCCCTCCTCGGTGGCGGGGTCCCAAAGCAGCTGGCGATCAAGGAAGCCATCCTGCTGGGTCAACCAAGGCTCCCAGCTGCCCTTTTCAGCGTCGATCCAGGCCTGGCGGGCTTCGACCGGCACCTTCAGGCGCAGGTGCTCCACCACGGCCACCTCAAAACCGCCATCGGGCCGATCCAGCTCGGCGATCGCCACATCGGCATGACCGGCCAGCAGCATCGCCAGGCACAGGGCAACGGCCAGCAACCTAGCCAGAACGGTCATGGCTGCTGCAACAGGGCCACGGCATGGCAGGAGATCCCCTCTTCACGCCCCTCGGGACCGAGGCGCTCATTGGTGGTGGCTTTTACCCCCACCTGCTCGGGCTCCAGGCCCATCCGGCTGGCGATGGCGCTGCGCATGGCCTCGATGTGGGGCTTGAGCTTGGGCCGCTCGGCCACGACCACGCTGTCGATGTTCACCACGCTCCAGCCCCGTTCCATCACCAGGGCCACCACTTGCTCCAGCAGCTCCAGGCTGTCGGCCCCTTTCCACTGGGGATCGTCGGGCGGGAAGTATTTGCCGATGTCGCCCAGCGACAGGGCCCCCAGCAGGGCGTCCATGATCGCGTGCACCAGCACGTCGGCATCGCTGTGGCCATCCAGGCCCAGGCCATCCGGGTGCTCCAGCGGTTGCCCCCCCAGGATCAGCGCCCGACCCGGCACTAGGCGATGGATGTCGTAGCCGTTGCCGATGCGGAATTGCATCTGCCCCTGATGTCTGCTCTCAGTCTCCCCCAGGCCCCATCACCTGCAGCTGGTTGCCGTCACGGCCCATCACGGTGACGTAGCTGCCCGGTGGCAGGGGGTGGGAGTCCTTGAGGTTGACGGCGCTCCAGCTCTGGCCTTGCCAGCGCACCCGACCCGTATCGCTCTCGGCAAAGCCGCTGATCACCTCGGCCGTCTCTGCAAGCGGCAGGCTGCGGTGGCGTTGCCGCCGCGACCAGCGCCGCAGGCCCAGCACTCCCAGGCCCGTGAGCCCCAGCAGCAGTCCCAGCTGCAGCCCTGGTGGCAGGGGCCACCAGGCCGTGGCCACCGACAGCCCCAGGGCTGCCACCGCGGCGGGCAGCAGCCCCTCGACATCCGCGCCCGCCAGGCCCAGCACCAGCAGACCGGCGGCCAGCAGCAGCCAGAGGAGGGGCATGGGGGCCATGGGGTGAGGGCGCGGGCGGTTCGTTGTGCCCATGCTGACTAGCGTTGGGATTCCTAGCTCGGAGCCCGGCCGTGGAAGCGCTGTTGTCTTTGCCCGCCCTGGCCTTGATGGCCCTGCTGGGGGTGAGCAGCGTCAAGGTCACCAGCGGCGGCCAGTCGCGGTTGGTGGAGCGGCTGGGCAAGTACGACCGCCAGCTGCAGCCGGGGCTCTCCTTCGTGTTGCCGGGGGTGGAGAAGGTGGTGAGCCACGAATCCCTGAAGGAGCGGGTGCTCGACATCCCGCCCCAGCAGTGCATCACCCGCGACAACGTCGGCATCGAGGTGGATGCGGTGGTGTATTGGCAGCTGCTCGAGCACGCCCGCGCCTACTACGGCGTCGACAACCTCCAGGCGGCGATGGTGAACCTGGTGCTCACCCAGATCCGCGCCGAGATGGGCAAGCTCGACCTGGATCAAACCTTCACCACCCGCCAAGAGGTGAACGAGGCGCTGCTGCGGGAGCTGGATCAGGCCACCGATCCCTGGGGGGTGAAGGTGACCCGCGTTGAGCTGCGCGACATCCAGCCGTCGCGCGGCGTGCAGCAGGCGATGGAGCAGCAGATGACCGCCGAGCGGGAGAAGCGGGCGGCAATTTTGCGCTCCGAAGGCGAGCGCGACTCCCAGGTGAATGCGGCCCGGGGCCGGGCCGAAGCCCTGGTGCTGGACGCCGAAGCCCAGGCCAAGCAGCAGGCCCTGCTGGCCCAGGCCCGGGCCGATGCGGCTACGCGCCTGGCCGAGGCGATGCAGGCCAACCCCCAGGCGTCAGAAGCGATCCGGCTGTTGCTGGCCCGCGACTGGATGGCGATGGGCGAGCAGATGGCCCAGGCCCCCGGCGGCAGCGTGCTGATGGTGGACCCCCAGAGCCCGGCGGCCCTGCTCACCGCCCTGCGGAATCTGCAGCAGGGTCAGGGCTGAGGCCTATTGCTGCTGTTGTTGCTCCTGCCAGCGGGCATACAGATCGGGCCGGCGCGTGCGGGTGCGCTGTTGCTGCTGCTCAGCGCGCCAGCGGGCGATGGCGCCATGGTCGCCGCTGCGCAGCACTGCCGGCACCTCCATGCCCCTGAACTCGGCAGGCCTGGTGTAGTGGGGGTGCTCCAGCAGCAGGGCGCTGTGGCTCTCGTCGTCGAGGCAGGCCTCGCTGCCCACGGTGCCGGGCAGCAGCCGCACCACCCCATTGATGATCACCGCCGCCGGTAGCTCGCCGCCGGTGAGCACGAAATCGCCGATCGACACCTCTTCGTCGGCCAGGCTGCGGATGCGCTCGTCGAAGCCCTCGTAGTGGCCGCAGATCAGCACCAGCTGCTCGTAGCCGCTGGCCCAGCGGCGTAGATCGGCCTGTTCTAGAGGTTTGCCCTGGGGGCTCATCAGTAGCACCCGCCGCCGCGGCAGCACGGGGATCTCCTCTACCGCCGCATACACCGGCTCCGGCTTGAGCACCATGCCGGCGCCGCCGCCATAGGGGTCGTCGTCAACTTTTTTGTACTTGTCGGTGGCGAAGTCGCGCGGGTTGTGGGTGTGCAGCGCGGCGATGCCCGCAGCAAAGGCCCGGCCGATCACCCCCAGGCTCAGCAGGGGTGCGAAGGCCTCCGGGGCCAGGCTCACTACATCGAGTCTCATCACAGATCGAGACGCATCAGTTCAGCTCGAGGGCTCGGCGGGCCGGCTCACCCGGCGGATCTCGGAGCTGAAGCAGGCGCGGCCTGGGCTGCCATCGGCGCGGCTCTCCACGGTGGAGCGCAGGCGCAGGTTGGGCTTGGTAAACCAGATGCGCTCGCGCACCTCCGCGTTGCCGCTGCTGAGGCTGAGCTCCAGGCTGCCGTCGGGCCAGAGCTGCCAGCGGCCCTGTTGGTCGCCGTTGCGGAAACTGCCATCGGCACTGAACTGCAGCTCTTGGGCGGTGCCGTCCTTCGGCCCCACCTGCAGGCCGCCGGGAGCGTCTGCGGTTTCGGGCTCCAGATAGGCCACCAGCAGCTCGCCGCGTTCGCTGCTGTGCCACTCGTCGCCGTTCTCCCCCTCCAGGCCGGCATCGAGGGCAAAGCGGCTGCGCAGCCCCATCCACTCGCCGGCGCAGAAGCGCAGGAAGGCGCCGATTTCCTGGGGGGGAAAGGGGGCAGCGTTGGTGCGTGACTCGGTGCTGGGCTCGCTCATGGCCTCGATTCTCTCAGCCGCCTGATCTACGCGTCGCCAATCCAGATCACCTGCTGGCCGTAGCCGCGGAGGATTCGATCAGCCGTTAGCAGGGTGAGGCCGTGATGGATGGCCTGGGCCACCAGCAGCCGATCGAAGGGGTCGCGATGGATCAAGGGCAGATGCTGTACCGCCAGACAGTGTTCAGGCGCGATTCCCAGTTCCTGAAGACCCTGCTGCTTCAGCCCATCACGCAACTGAGTGGCGTCTACGAGGAATCCGGGTTTGCCGAGAGAGGTTTTGATCGCCACTTCCCAAAGGCTCACAACGCTGTACAGCAACGGCAAGCGGCGATCACTGAGGTTTCCACGCAACGTTGCCGGTAGGCGCTCCGGGGCGATGGCCATCCAGAGCAGAAGCTGGGTGTCGAGCAGTTGCGGGCTCAAATTCGGTTGGCTTGAGCTGGCTGTTTCCATCAGCCGAACATCGACTCGATGTCCTCCTGGAAGTCGGCTTTGAGGTCGCAGTTCAGAACAGCAGACCCCTGCAGAAAGCCGAGCTCGCGCTGGCGAGGAGTCTCATCCACCGGCACCAGACGCACCAGCGCCTTGCCGGCTCGGGCGATCACCACCTCCTCGCCATCGAGTGCCTGCTCCACATACCGGGAGAGATGGGTCTTGGCGTCGTGGAGGTTGACCTGCATCAACTCAGCTTAGCCGGTAAAGCGGCTAAGCAGCACCGACCTAGTCCCCCCGGTAGCCCAGCTCGGCCAGGCGGGCGGCGCTGCGGCGCCAGTTGGGCACCACCTTCACAAATAGCTCCAGATACACCGGCCCGCTGAACACCTTTTCCATCTGCAGCCGCGCTCCCTGGCCGATGGTTTTGAGCATGCTCCCCCCCTTGCCGATCAGGATGCCCTTCTGGCTGGAGCGCTCCACCAGCACCGTGGCCAGCACGGCGGTGCGGGGGCCGTCGTCGACCACCCGATCAATACTCACCGCCACCGAGTGGGGCACCTCCTCGCGGGTGTGGGTCAGCACCTGCTCACGGATCAGCTCGGCCATCAGCAGCTGCTCGGGCTGGTCGCTCACCGCATCGGCCGGGTAGAGCTGGGGCCCCGGCGGCAGCTCGGCGCTCAGCGCCGTCACCAGGGCTTCGGTGCCCTCGCCGTTCAAGGCGCTCACCGGGTGCAGGGGCCAGTCGCCCACCAGGTCGCGATAGCTGGCGGCCAGCTCATCGGCCCGGGCCGGATCCACCAGGTCGGCTTTGTTGAGGGCCACATGCACTGGGGCCCGGCAGTGCTTAAGCAGCTCCACGATGAAGCCATCACCCCGGCCGGCGGGCTCGCTGCCATCCACCAGCAGCAGCACCACATCCACTTCGCCGATGGCGCCCCGGGCGCTCTGCACCAGCCGCGCCCCCAGCAGGTGGTGGGGCTTGTGGATGCCCGGGGTGTCGAGCAGCACCAGCTGGGCCGCCGGGGTGGTGAGGATCGCCCGCAACCGGTTGCGGGTGGTTTGGGCCACCGGCGAGGTGATCGCCACCTTCTGGCCCACCAACTGGTTGAGCAGGGTGGATTTGCCCACGTTGGGCCGGCCGATCAGGGCCACGAAGCCGGAGCGGTAGTCGGCATTCCGCCCTGGAGTCGATCCAGCCCCAGCGGCCCCCAGCAGCCGCGCCGACTCCTGCGGATCGGGGATCGGCAGGATCTGGCCTTCCAGAATCTCACCGTCGTTGATCGCGTCGTCGTTGGAGGGGGGCGGGGGCGTGGCTGTCATGGGTTAACAGTGGCAGCCCATCGGACCCGGGGGAGTTTCCATAGGCTCAGAGGGCAGAGCACCGCTGGCTCCATGTCTGACACACCCGACACCCTTCGCGAACCCACCTTCCAGCAGGCCATGGAGATCACGGCCCAGTGGCTGGCGCTCTGGGAAAACGGGGAGCTCAGTGACGAGGTGCTGGGCGATCGGGTGGCCGAGTTGGTGGCCAGCCGCGATGGCGCCCGGGGCTTCTTCGTGGTGAGCCTGGCCGGTGATGGCCCGCTGATGGACCGTTTGCCGGAGCCGCTGCTGCTGCAGCTGCGGCTGGCTGGCGCGGGGGTGGTGGATCTGACGGCCCGCAACCTGGCGATGAGCACGGCGATGGTGTTGCACCATCAGCGTGCTGGCGATGGGGCGCAGCAGGGGGCGTCGGAGCGGGTGCAGGCCCGCTGCACCGACTTGCTGCGCGGCCTGGAGCCCCAAGCAGTCAAGCAGCGGCTCGAAACCTTGTTGGCGGCCACGGCAGGGGAAGGGGAGGATGTGGCCTTTCTGGACCGCTGGGGCTACGACACCGACCAGAGGGCAGCCATTGCTGCGGCGATCGACGCGGTGGCTGAGGGGTAACGCAGGCCAAAATGGCCGAGCCAGCAGCTGCCCTGTTCATGGTGAAGCGCTCCAGGGTTTTCGCTTTGGCGGCGGCGGCGGCGTTGCTGGCGCCAACCTCCGCCCAGGCGATTGAAACCATCAAGCTGCGCTTGCCGCTGCTGGAGACCGATTTCGTGATCCGGGTTTCGGAGTTGCGCAGCCCCCAGGCCCTGATGGCAGGGGATAGCGATCTGGCCGAACTCGACCGGGCGACCGGCGGAGCGATTGGTCAGAAGCTCAAGGCGGTGATGCAATCCACTCTGCCCCTGGAGCTGAGGGCCGTGGTGCGCAATGCCCAGGGCTCGCCGCTGCTGGAGCAGGTGCTGTTGTTGGTGGGGGCCCTGGGCGACATCGACGGCCTGCCCGAGCCCCTTCAGCCAGCCCAGTTTGAAGCGGCCATGCAGCGGGCCGCCGCCCAGGGGGGCATCAGTCTGCTGGATGTGCTGGAGCAGTTGCCCGGCGACAGCGTCACGGTGCAGCTGGGGCGCCTGGGCTCATCGGTGCAGCGATTCCGGGCCCAGCGCCGGCAGGCCGACCAGCTCGTGGCCTCCCTCCCTGCTGTGAGCGGCCAGGGGCCCTGGCTGGAGACCGGGCGGTTCTCCAACGTGCGGCGTGAGCTCACCGTTGCGGTGAAGCATCGCCCGGAGCCCCTGGCTGTGGTGGTTCTGGAGTCGAGCGCATCCGCTCCCGCCAGCGACCGGTTGGTGGTCATCTCCCATGGCCTGTGGGACGACCCCAGCAACTTCGAGGGTTGGGCCAGCCACCTGGCCAGCCACGGCTACACGGTGGTGTTGCCCCGCCATCCCGGCAGCGACCAGACCCAGCAGCGGGCGATGCTGGCCGGCAAGGCGCCGCCGCCGAGCCCGCTGGAGCTGGCGTTGCGGCCCAAGGATGTGTCGGCGGTGATCGATGCGGCGGCAGACGGCCGGCTTGGCTTGCGCCGGCCAGTGAACACCCAGGCGGTGCTGGTCGCCGGCCATTCCTGGGGAGCCACCACGGCGCTGCAACTGGCTGGAGCCCGGCCCACCCCCAGCCGGCTCAAGGAGCTGTGCGATGAGGTGGGACATCCCTCCCGCAATCTCAGCTGGGTGTTGCAGTGCAACTTTGTGGGATCCGCCGAGAGCGCCGCCCTGGTGGATCCCCGGGTGCTCACCGCCGTGGCGGTGAGTCCGCCGATGCTCCTGTTGTTTGACGTCGAGTCGGCCCAGACGATGCCCGCCAAGGTGTTGGTGGTGAGTGGCAACAGCGATTGGGTGGTGCCTTCTGGCCCCGAGGCGATCGAACCGATGGGCCGCGCCACCCGCTCAGCTGGCAGCGGCCACCGCCTGGTGTTGGCCGAGCGGGCAGACCATTTCAACCTCCGCTCACCCCAGGGCGATGGTGGTGGGGCCCTGCGTGGCCTGCTGCTGGCCTGGTTCAATGCCGCAGCCCAGGCTGGCCCAGGGGTGTCTCCCCAATTGCCCGCAGGTGGTTGGGGCAGCAGCCGCCATCCGCTGCGGGATGTCACCACCACCCTGCCCCAGCTCCCCAGCCCGGTGGTCGTCCAGCCATAAAAAAAGCGCCCCATTGGGGCGCTGGAGAATGCTCTGGATTGCTGGCTCAGTCGCGGCGACCGCCGCCGTTGAGGGCGATGATCAAGCGCAGGATGAAGATGAACAAGTTGATGTAGGTGAGATACATGCCCAGAGCGCCGGCCAGATACTGGTCGTCGCTGTAGGTGCGGGGCATTGTGTAGAAGTCGACGAAGGCCGCGCCCACAAACAGCACGGTGCCGAAGCCGGCGATCATCAGTCCAAAGGTGCCGCCTCCAAATTGCCCACCTGTGAAAGCAGCCCCGATGAGCTGAACCACCATTGCAATCAGCAGGCCAATGATCCCAAGACCCACCACACCACTAAGGGCTTGGCCCATGTTGTCGCTCATGCGGCGACCAAAAAAGGAGGCCATCACAAAAGTGACTCCAGTCGCTAGAGCAGCCACACCAACTGGCATGACTCCTGCATATGGATTTTGTGGATTGGCTAGGCCTGCCATCAGCATCGCCTGAGAAACGATGCCGCTCAGGGTGAAGCCGGTGATCAGGCTGTAAGCGGTCAGCAGCGGCAGGGCCGTGCTGTTGTTGCCCTTCATCGCCACGTTCTGGGCCACGAAGAACAACACGAAGTTGCCGATCAGGGCCACCCAGAACAGGGGCATGAACAGGGCCGGGCTGCTGGCCATCAGGGTCAGTCCGCCGATGACCCCACCAGCGGTGAGCACCATGCCGCCGCCCACATAGGGCAGCGCCTTGTTGACCACATTGGGGCCCACCAAGGCGCTCGACTGCGCCTCACGGATGGCTTGCTGAAAATTGCTGCTGGCCGGCATGGCGCACCAGTGGAAGGAAACTCCGTCCATCCTGCCAGTGGTTTTCAGCCAATGGGAGGCTCCACGGCTGCTGTGGGGTGCGGATCTCCCTATGGAGGCAGAACGTGCGCTTCAGGCGTTGTCGCCGGGGTCGAGCCCAGATCCCGGCCAGAGCCGAACGCCCAGCAGTGCAACGCCAGTGCCAATGCAGGATTCAATCAAGCGCAGCAGGGCGTTCAGCCCCTGGCTCAGCTTTGGATCCAGGCTGCCGGTGACCATCACCACGATCACAGTGATCGCCGCCAGGCGGCCGTGGCTGGGAATGTGGACGGCGGTGCACAGCAGCACCGTGACGAAGATCGCCAGGGCCATGCCGAGGGGGTGAAAGGGCAACAGCGTCAGGTAGACGGCGCTTGTGATGGCGCCGATCGCTGATCCCACAATGCGCAGCGAGGCGGAGGAGGTGGTTTCCCGGCGGGTGGCCTGGGTGACCACGATCGCTGAGATCGCTGACCAGAGGCCGCCGATCTTGGGCAGATAACCGGGAAATAGGCCGGTGAACCAGAAGCCGATCAGGTAGGCCACCAGGGCCGCTACGGCAATTTCGGCGGGAATGCGGAGTCGCTCAGTGCTGTTCAAGGTTCCGGACGGCGTTGCGGGCCATCGAATCGCCTTTGTCCTGTAGGTGCCAGCCTGTTGACATCGCGGTTGGCGTAGGCGGTGACCAGCCGCTGCACCAGCGGGTGGCGCACCACATCGGCCGCCGTGAGCTCACAGATCGCCACGCCTTCCACCCCCTCAAGCACCTGGGCCGCCTCGATCAGGCCGCTGAGCTGGCCCGCCGGCAGGTCCACCTGGGTGGGGTCGCCGGTCACCACCATCCGGGAGTGTTCGCCCAGCCGGGTGAGCACCATCCGCATCTGGGCGGCGGTGGTGTTCTGGGCTTCATCGAGGATCACGAACGCGTCAGCCAGCGTGCGACCGCGCATGTAGGCCAGGGGGGCCACCTCAATCACCCCCTTCTCCAGCAGGGCAGCGGTGCGCTCGGCGCCGAGCAGGGCGTGCAGGGCGTCGTAGAGGGGGCGCAGGTAGGGATCGACTTTCTGCTGCAGGTCGCCGGGCAGAAACCCGAGCCGCTCGCCGGCTTCCACGGCGGGCCGGGTGAGCACCAGCCGTTCCACCTTGCGTTCGGTGAGCATGCGCACCGCCTGCACCGTGGCGAGAAAGGTCTTGCCCGTGCCGGCTGGGCCGAGGGCGATGGTGAGGTCGTGGCGCTCCATGGCCTCCACGTACGCCTTCTGGCGCAGGGTGCGGGGGCGCAACAACTTGCCGCTCTGGCTGCGGGCCAGCACCTGGCGCCCCAGCTGTTGGTGCTCCTCACCCCGGCCAGTGTCGAGGGCCTGCAGGGCCGTTTGCACATCCACCGGCCCGATGGCCTGACCCTCCTCCCAGAGGGGACGCAGCAGCTCCACCAAGGCCGAAGCCCGCTCCAGCTGGCTGGGGCGGGCCTGGATCACCAGATCCAGACCCCGCAACACCAACGAGGCCCCGGTGAGGGCTTCGAGGCGATGCAGGGTGGACGATTCGGCGTCACCCGCCAGGGCCAGGGCCGCGGCAGGGTTGGGCAGAGGGATGGAAAAGCGGGTTGGCTCCCCTGGCTCAGCCATGGGGCGAGCGATCAAGCTTCGGCTGCAGCTTCGGCAGCGGGCTCAGCTTGAGCGGCTTCGGCCGCAGCAGCAGCTTTGGCTTCCGCAGCGGCAGCGGCTTCGGCGGCCTTGGCTTCCGCAGCCTCTTTGGCGGCCTGCTTGGCAGCGGCTTCGCGCGCCTCGGCCTGCTTCAGCTTGCCGACCACCTCAGCGGGGCGAACGGTCTTTTCGACCAATCCGCCTTTCTCGAGCAGGGAGCGCACCGTGTCGGTGGGCTGGGCGCCCTGGCTCAGGCGGGCCCGGATCGCCTCGGTATCGAGACGGGTCTCCTTGGTGCGGGGGTTGTAGAAGCCCAGCTCCTCGAGCGGACGACCGTCGCGACGGGAGGTGCTGTTGGTGGCCACTAGGCGGAAACTCGCTTCCCGCTTCTTTCCAAACCGCTTCAGGCGGAGCTTGATCATCGTGGCCTTGCCGCTAGGTGTCCAAAGAAGCAATGTACCCGGTCGGGTGCTCAGAGCTCCCCGAAGCCCTTGCGTTTCTTGGCCGGCCTGGCGGGCCGTCGCCCCCCGCCCCCAACTCCGCCCATGGGACCGGGCATGGCTGGCATTCCTGGCATACCTGGCATCCCGGGCATGCCGCCCATCCCAGGCATCCCCGGCATCCCGCCGCCTTTGGTCATCTGCTGCATGAAGCCGCGCATCTTCTGGAAGTCGGCCAGCACCTTGTCAACATCGGCCGGCGCGTGACCACTGCCTGCGGCGATGCGGCGGCGGCGGGAGGGCTGGGACGCCAGCAGTTCCGGCTGCTGCCGTTCGGCCTCGGTCATCGAGCCGATCATCGCCTCGATCCGCTTGAGCTGCTGCTCGCCTTGCTTGAGCATGCCGTCGTCGATCTTGTTCATGCCCGGGATCAGCTTCATCAGGCCGCCCAGGGAGCCCATGCGCTTGATCAGGCGCATCTGCTGCAGGAAGTCGGAGAAGTCGAAGCTGGCTTCCTGCAGCTTCTGCTGCATCTTGGCCACATCGGCCAGCTCCACCTCCTTGGTGGCCTTCTCCACCAGGGTGAGCACGTCGCCCATGCCGAGGATGCGGCTGGCCATCCGCTCGGGGTGGAAGGGCTGCAGCGCCTCCACCTTCTCGCCGGTGCCGATGAACTTGATCGGCGCTCCGCTCACCTTGCGGATCGACAGGGCCGCACCACCCCGGGAGTCGCCGTCGAGTTTGGTGAGCACGGCACCGGTGATGCCCACCTGCTCGTGGAAGGAGCGGGTGAGCTCGGCCGCTTCCTGGCCGATCATTGAATCCACCACCAGCAGCACCTCATCGGGGCTGCAGGCCTCCCGGATCCGCACCATCTCCTCCATCATCGATTGATCGATTTGGAGACGGCCGGCGGTGTCCACCAGCACCGTGTCGAAGCCTTCTTCCTTGGCTTTGGCGATGCCGGCGGCGGCGATGGCTTCCGGCTTGGCATCAATGCCGAGGCTGAACACCTCCACGCCGATCTGGCTGCCGAGG
This sequence comes from Cyanobium sp. ATX 6E8, assembly GCF_024346335.1. NCBI lineage: Bacteria > Bacillati > Cyanobacteriota > Cyanophyceae > Synechococcales > Prochlorococcaceae > Cyanobium > Cyanobium sp. ATX 6E8. Next base: position 38,687 of record NZ_JAGQCT010000016.1, read on the forward strand.
GTTTTGAGCTGCTCAATGGCGGCTGGGCGGTACACATCCGCTCCCACCAGCAGCGCTTTGCGACCCTGCTCCTTGAGGTGCAGGCCGAGCTTGGCGGTGGCGGTGGTCTTGCCGGCGCCCTGCAGGCCGGCCATCAGCACCACCGTCGGGGCCCCGGCTACGCCGCCGGCAGCCAGGGGCGCGTTCTCGCCGCCCATGGTCTCGACCAGCTGTTCATGCACCAGCTGGATGAATTTCTGATCCGGGCTCACGCCCCGCACCACTTCGGCGCCAACCGTCTTGCGGCGCACCTCGTCGACGAAGTCCTGCACCACCGGCAGGCTCACATCGGCCTCCAGCAGGGCCCGGCGCACCTGTTTGAGCGCCCCCTGCACGTTCGTTTCGGTGATCGAGGCCTGGCCCCTCAGGCTCTTGACCGCATCTTCAAATCGCTGGGACAGCTCGTCAAACATCGCGTTGCCGCTCGGGGACCAGGGGCGGGGCGTGGCCCCGGGAGTGAAGCGATCGTAAAAACCGGCCCGGCGGGCACGGGGGCGGTGTTCCGGGAGGTTGGTGATTCAGGGGGCTTTTTGGAAGCTCACCAGCCGCCAGATGCCACCATCGCGGCCGAACACATAGCGGTTGCGCAGCGCGAGCTTGGTGGGCTCGCCTTGTGGGTCTCCCTTGGCGTTGAGCCGCTGGTCGGCATAGCGCAGGTTCACCGTGGCGGCGATCCGGTTGGCGCTCTGTTCATCGATCACCACGGAGGTGATCGCGGTGCTGATGGTTTGGGTTTCGCCGCGGGCCTGATCGGCTGCGCGCTCGGCCTCAAGGCGATCCACCTGGGAGGGCCGGGCCAGCACCTCCAAGGGGATGCGGCTGTTCTTGCCGGCCAGGATGGAGGCCTTGGCATCGAGCCAGGCTTCCAGAAGCGCTTGAACCTGCGCTTCGCTGGGGGCCTCGGCCCGCAGCGGCAGGGTGGCCGGTGCCGGTGCCGGTGCCGGTGGCGCGGCGGGTTTGCTGGCCTCGACGGGCAGCGGAGTGGGTGTGGGTGGCAGCGGGCGCATCACCGAGGCGATGGCCACCAGCACCACGCCAGCCCCAACGGCCGCTGCCGTGGCCGTGCTGCGCGAGGGTCGCTCCAGCTGCGGCCAGCGCCAGTTGGAGCGCATGGTCTCCAGCCAGGCTCCCGGGTTCCAACCGTCACCATCCCAGTCCCCGTCGTCGTCGTTGACCGGGGTCAAAGGCTGGGTGGTGGTCTCCGCCGGGCTGCCGGAATCGACGGCCACGCCCCAGGGGAGGATGCTGCCGGTGACAGCCGGAGCGGGCGGGCGGTCGTGCTGCTCCACGTAGGTCTGCACATCGCGATCGGCGAAGTAGGCCTCCAGATCCGGATCGGCCTCCAGGTCGCGGTAGCCGGGCAACACATCGCGGGCCAGCCAGTCGCGGCAATAGGCACAGAGCTGGGCCAGGGGATCCGGGCTCTGCTGGTCGGCCCAGCGCTTCAAGTCCGGCGTGGCGCCCTGTTCAAAGGCGGCTCGGGCTTGCTCCACCTGGCCCAGCAGCAGGTGCTGGCAGGCCAACAGCGGTTGCACACCCTCCTGGCCGCTGGCCTCGAGCCGTTGCCGGGCGGCGGCAATGCGTTCGGGTTTGCGTTGGGCAAAGCCGGAGGCGGTGAGGGCGGTGCTGGCCAGAAAATCGGCTGCGGCGGAGGTTGGCGCCCAGCGGCTGAACAGGTCCACCTGCTCCTGCACCGTGAGGAAGGCGCGGATCTGCTTGAAGAAGGCCTGGAACTCCTCGGGACCCATGCTGGGATCCCCGAAGCCTTCGAGTCCGCCGCGACGGGCCACCAGCTCCTCGAGCAGGGCCAGTCCCTCGGCCCGCTCCGCCTGGGCCGTGAGGTTGCGGCTGAGCAGGTCGAGCACGCGGTAGGGCCGGAGGTTGTCGAGCTCGTCGCTGAGTTGCTGACGGATCGCCGGCAGTTGGCCCATCCGTTGCAGCAGCTGCTGGCCCCGCTGAAGGGTCTGGGCGGCGGCCTCATAGCGCCGTTGCTGATGCAGATCGGCGGCGGCGGCCAGGCAGGCCAGGCCCGCTAGCAGGGTGAGGTCTGCCTCACGGGTGCTGCCCAGCGCCGGTGCCTGGGGCGGCTGCAGGGCGCGGCAGGCGATTTCGAAACAATCAAAGGCCTGACCCGCCTCCAGCAGCAGCAGCAGGCCTCCCACATCCTTGCTGGTGGGCACATCCAGCGCCGGCATTACAGACTGGTCGCTGCCCGCCAGGGCGGTGAGGTCGGATTCGTAGGCCTGGCGCCGGCTCGCGTCGCTGAGCAGGTCGGCGCTGGCCCGCAGCAGCTCTTCGCGGGCCAGCAGGGTGTCCTGGGTGAAGCCCTGGTCGGGGGCGCGGTCGATGCGTTGCTGCAGGGTGTGGAGCAACGCCTGCAGGTCGGTGGTCGGGCTAACTCCGAGCAACCGGAAGTGATCGATTGGCAGTTCCAATCCAGACCCGTCACTGACGGCCGACTCTAGGCAGGGTCAGCAGTTTTGCCAGAGATTGCCGGTCCCGTTGAGATCGGACCTCGTAGAGTTGATTCATGACGCAGGCAGACATGGGCCCTGACATCACGGCTGCTTCTGGAACGGCTGTTTCTGGAACGGCTGCTACCGGAGCACCGTCCTGTTCCGCCGACGCCACCAGCCTGGTTGGTGCTCATGCCGAGCGTCTGGAGAACCTTTACCCCTCCACCCCGGCCACGGTGACGCGGGAGGAGGGCTTGATGCTCTACCGCGACATGACCCTGGGGCGGCGCTTCGAAGACAAGTGCGCCGAGATGTATTACCGGGGCAAGATGTTTGGCTTCGTGCACCTCTACAACGGCCAGGAGGCCGTGAGCACGGGCGTGATCAAGGCGATGAAGATGCAGCACGACTGGTTCTGCAGCACCTACCGCGATCACGTCCACGCCCTCAGCTGCGGCGTGCCGGCCCGCGAGGTGATGAGCGAGTTGTTCGGCAAGGAAACCGGCTGCAGCAAGGGCCGCGGCGGCTCGATGCACCTGTTCTCCAAGGAGCACCACCTCCTGGGTGGTTACGCCTTCATTGGTGAGGGCATCCCGGTGGCCCTCGGCGCCGCCTTCACCAGCCGCTACAAGCGCGACGCCCTGGGAGATGCCAGCAGCGATGCGGTCACGGCGGCCTTCTTCGGCGATGGCACCTGCAACATCGGGCAGTTTTACGAGTGCCTGAACATGGCGGCTCTCTGGAAGCTGCCGATCCTGTTTGTGGTGGAGAACAACAAGTGGGCCATCGGCATGGACCACAACCGCGCCACCAGTGATCCGGAGATCTGGCGCAAGGCAGCTGCTTTCGGCATGGCCGGTGAAGAGGTGGATGGCATGGATGTGCTGGCGGTGCGCGGTGCCGCCCAGCGCGCCATTGAGCGGGCCCGGGCTGGAGAAGGCCCCACCGTGCTCGAGTGCCTCACCTACCGCTTCCGCGGCCACTCCCTGGCCGACCCCGACGAGCTGCGGGCCGAGGCGGAGAAGGAGTTCTGGGCGAAACGCGACCCGATCAAGGCCCTGGCCGCTCGCCTGATCGAGCAGGGCCTCGCCTCCGCCGAGGAGCTCAAGGCGATTGAGAAGGAGATCGACGCTGAGGTAGCCGATTGCGTGGAATTCGCCCTTGCTGCCCCCGAGCCCAAACCCGAAGAGCTCACCCGCTACATCTGGGCGGAAGATTGAGCCGAAGGCCGATCAGATCCCGTGCAGACGGGCCTGCTCAGCGGCGGCCCTGAACACCAGGCTGTGGCGCTTCACCAACGGCTCCAAGGCGTCGTAACCGCCACCGATCACCGTGGCAACCGGGATACCGCGCCGTAGGCAGGCATCGAGCACCAGTCGGTCGCGGTTGATCAGGCCATCGCTACTGAGGCAGAGACGTCCCAGGCGATCGTCGCGGTGGGGATCCACTCCGGCGTTGTAGAGCACCAGTTGGGGGAGCTGCTGATCGAGCAGCTCGGGGATCAGATCTCCAATGGCGTGCAGGTAGTCGACATCCTCGAGGCCATCGGCGAGCGGCAGGTCGACGTTGCTGCGCTGTTTGCGCAGCGGGAAGTTGCTGGCGCAGTGGGCCGAAAAGGTGAACACCCGCGGCTCATCAGCAAAGATCGCCGCCGTGGCATCCCCCTGATGCACGTCCAGGTCGATCACCATCAGCCGCTGCACCGCCCCCTCTGCCAGCAACACCTGGGCCGCCACGGCACAGTCGTTGAAGATGCAGAAGCCGCTGCCGTGATCCGGGAAGGCGTGATGGGTGCCGCCGGCGAGGTGGCAGGCCACCCCATGGCGCAAGGCCAGACGGGCGGTGAGCACCGTGCCGCCAACGGCCAGCCAGGTGCGCCGCACCAGCGGCAGGGTTGCGGGTAGACCGATGCGCCGCTGATCGGCGGCCGTGAGCGCGTTGCGGGCAAAGGCCTGGTGATAGGTGCGTTCATGCACCAGTTCCAGCCAGCGGCGCGGCGCGGGCAAGGGGGTGTGCAGTTGCTCAGGGCTGGCGAGCCCCTGCTGGTGCAGCAGCTGGTGCAGCAGCCGAAACTTCGCCATCGGGAAGCGATGGCTGCTGGGCAGCGGGGCCGAGTAGGCCGGGTGGTAGATCAGCGGCGGCCCCAGAGCCCTAGAGCGTGGTGGGCGTGCGGCGGGTGAGGTTGCGCAGCTTGCGCAGGGCCTTGAGCTCCACCTGGCGCACCCGTTCCCGTGACACATCCAGCTGGCGGCCGATTTCCGCCAGGGTGTGGCGCTCCTCGCCTTCCAGCCCGAAGCGCAGGTGCAACACCTGACGCTCCTGGTCGCTCAGGTGGCTCAACCAGCGTCCCAGTTGCTCATGGTGGATGACCCGCTCCACCCGATCGAGGGGTTCCTCGTTGGAGGAGTCAGCGATCAGATCACCCAGGAAGCTGCGCCCCTCATCGCCGTTCACGGGCGCATCCAGGCTGGAGGTGGTGAGGGCCTGGCGCAGCAGGCCATCGAGCTCGTCGATGGGTATCGCCATGGCTTCGGCGATTTCCTGCCGGCTGGGCATGGCACCCAGTTTGTGGGCCAGATCCAGGCTCACCTTGCGGATGGCCGACAGCCGTTCGCTCAGGTGCACCGGCAGGCGGATCGTGCGCGACTGGCAGGCGATCGCCCGGGTCATGCTCTGGCGAATCCACCAGAAGGCGTAGGTCGAAAATTTATAGCCCCGGGTTGGGTCAAATTTCTCAACGGCCCGCTCCAATCCCAGCGATCCTTCCTGGATCAGATCGAGGAGTTCGAGGCCTTTGCCTTGATACTTTTTGGCAACACTGACCACTAAACGCAAATTGGCCTTCATCATGCGCTGCTTGGAGCGCTTGCCGATGCGGAGCAGCTTCTTTTCCAGGTCGGTGTAGTCCCGCTCTCCTTCTTCCAGCAGGCGCATCATTGTCTGCACCTGGTTGCCGAGTTCGATCTCTTCGGCTGGTGTGAGCAGAGGTTCGCGACCGATCGTCGCCAGATACCAGGTGATCGGGTCGCTACTTCGTCGACGACTGCTTTCGCTAGCTCCTAGGGGAGAGGAGGTCATCGGAGCGCCTAGAGAGGACAATGACTATCCAGGCAAATTCACTGTTTCGAGTGTGTTTTCAGCAACCCTTTAGCTTTCAATTGCAAAACAACACAGAACCGTCCTGGGTTGGGGCGGCTGCGCTGCAACTTGGTGTGGTGATCAACACAACTGGGCTAGCTTTTGCGCCACCTCCAGGGGGGTGGCGGCGCCCTGGTTGCTGGGTGCACGGAGTTGCAAGCCGGCCTGGGCGTGGGCCAGGGCCGCTGCAGCCAGCCAGGAGGCATCGGCGCCGCCTGTGGCGGCCATGGCCATCGCCCCCAGGCCTGCGGCGTGGCCCGCCAGCACATCGCCGAGGCCGGCCCTGGCACTGGTGGGATTGGCCTCCAGCAGTTGCCAGCGGCGGCCATCGGGGGCTGCCACCACACTGCGCGCCCCTTTAAGCAGCACGCAGGCGCCGCAGCTCCGGGCCGCCTGGGCGGCGGCCTCCAGGGCGGTACTGGTGGTGGTAGAGGTGGCGGCGAGCTCAGGAAACAACCGGGCGAATTCCGCCGGGTGCGGGGTGATCCAGGTGGGGCCCTGGCGCTGTTGCAGCCAGCTGATGGCGCTCAGGCCGAGGCCCTGGGCCACCGGCCCGGCCAGTCGGTTGAGTCCATCGGCATCGAGCACCAGCAGCCCGCTCCAGCCCAGCAGGCTGCGCCAGCAGTCGGCTTCTCCAGGGCCAGCCTGGGGCATCGGTGGAGCCAGCTGGCCCGCAGGCGCGAGGGGCCCGATTCCTGGTCCGATCAGCAGGGCATTGAGCCGCTGCGGGTCGAGCTCGGTGAGTTGATCCAGCCGCAGGCTGCCGTGGTTGTGGCAGGCCAGGGTTTGGCTCACCACCACGTGGGGGTGCTGCTGCCAGAGACTGCTGGCCAGGGCCTCCGGTAGGGCCGCCTGCAGGCTGCCGCAGCCGCTGCTGGAGGCCCCTGCCAGCGCGAGGCTGGCCGCCCCCTGGTAGGCCTCGCTGCCCGCTACCACCAGCAGCCGGCCCCGCTGGTATTTGTTGGCGGCCGGACTGAGTGCGGGCCGGGGTCGGTCGGCCAGATCCCGCGCGGCCAGCCCCAGCGGCTGATCGCAGGGCAGGGTGTCCAGCAGGGATCGGGGCAAGCCCAGGTCGATCCATTCCAGCTGGCCCACGCTCGCCAGGGCCGCGTCCTGCACCAGGCCGGTCTTGACCAGCCCGATCGCGTAGGTGGTGAGGGCCAGGGCCGTGACCGGGCCGGTGGCCTGGCCGCTGTCGGCGCAGAGGCCTGTGGGCACATCCACCGCCACCAGGCCGCCGGGGCGTTGTTGCTGGCGAGCGTGCAGCAGGGGTTCGATCACTGCCCCGGGGGGACGCCGCTGGCCGATGCCCAGCAGAGCATCAATCCAGAGGGGGCTGGCTTCGGGGTTTGGATTGTGATCGAGCAGGGGAATGCCCAGCCAGCGGGCATGGTGGAGGTGCGCTTCGGTGAGCGGCTTGCGCCGCTCAAACGGGCTCCAGAGGGTGGTCGCGACCCCGGCCAGGTGCAGCTCCCGGGCGATCACCAGGCCGTCGCCGCCGTTGTGGCCGGGCCCCACCAGCACAAGCGCGCCATCGCGCCTCAACCGCTCGCCGTGCTGCTCCAGCAGCCGCCGCGACACCGCCAGGGCAGCTTTTTCCATCAGGGCTTCCACCGGCAGGCCACTGGCGAACAGCTGCTCCTCCAGCGCCGCCATCTGGGCGCTGCTCACCAGCAGATGGCGGCCGTCCCGCGCGGGCCAGGCGGGCAATGCGGCTGGCTGCACCAACCCTGTTTCAGCAACTGGGTTTCATGATGGGATCACTCCTGCCCGCTGTCTGCCCTGTTGTCCGTTTCCGTTGCCACCTCCAGCAGTCCCGCGACACCGTGCACTCCGGCCGGCCTTGCGGCCCTGGATCGGCTGCGCGCCTGGCCCGGCGAACATCGGGTGGCCGTGGGGCTGTCGGGCGGCGTCGATAGCTCCCTCACGGCGGCGCTGCTGGTGGAGGCGGGCTGGCAGGTGGAGGGGCTCACTCTCTGGCTGATGAGCGGCAAGGGGGCCTGCTGCGCCGAAGGCCTGGTGGATGCGGCCGGTATCTGTGAGCAGTTGGGGGTGCCCCACCACGTGGTGGATTTCCGCGCGCACTTCCAGGCCCAGATTGTCGATTTCCTGGTGGAGGGCTACGCGGCTGGGGTCACGCCGCTGCCCTGCTCCCGCTGCAACCGGGAGGTGAAGTTTGGGCCGATGCTGCAGTGGGCCGAGGCGGAGCGGGGCATCGGCCGCCTCGCTACCGGCCACTACGCCCGGGTGCGCCACGGCGCGGTGAGCGACAACGGCCGCCACCAGTTGTTGCGGGGCCTGGATACCCAGAAGGATCAGAGCTACTTCCTCTACGACCTGCCCCAGGAGGCCCTGGGCCGTCTCGTGTTTCCCCTGGGTGAGCTGACCAAGGCCGACACCCGCCTGGAGGCGGAGCGCCATGGCCTGCGCACGGCCAAGAAGCCCGAAAGCCAGGACCTCTGCCTGGCGGATCACCACGGCTCAATGAAGGCCTTTCTGGATGCCTATTTGCCGCCGCGCCAGGGCCAGATCGTGCTCGCCGATGGCACGGTGGTCGGCGAACACGACGGCATCGAGCACTTCACGATTGGCCAGCGCAAGGGGCTAGGCGTGGCCTGGAGCGAGCCGCTGCACGTGGTGCGGCTCGATGGGGCGATGAACCAGGTGGTGGTGGCGCCCCGGCGCGAGGCGGCCCGCCCTGAAGCGGTGGTGGGCGCGGTGAACTGGGTGTCGGTGGCCCCGCCCGAGGAGCCGATCGTGGAGCCGCTTGAGGTGGCGGTGCAGGTGCGCTACCGCAGTGCGCCGGAGCCGGCCCGGCTCTTCCCCCTGCCCGCCACTGAGGCCGACCGGGCCGCTGGCCGGCCCCATCGGGTGCGGCTCGAGTTTGCAGACGCGCAGTTTTCGATCACGCCTGGACAGGCGGCGGTGTTTTACGAGGGTGAGGTGCTGCTCGGCGGTGGGCTGATTCAGGCCTGATCACCAGCGCTCATCACCAGCCCTGATCACCAATAGGGATCGCTCGCCAGCTCCACCGTTAGCGTGCCGCTGCGGCTGGCGGGCACCGTGGCAATGCAGGCCCGCACCACCTGGCCGTTCACCTCGATTTCGCAGGCCCCGCAACTGCCCCCCAGGCAACCGGTGGGGATGGCCACCCCGGCCTGGCGGGCTGCTTCCAGCCAGTCGCTGCCGCTGGCGATGCGACTCTGGTGGCCGTGGGGCCAGTGGATCAGCACCTCGGTCATGGCTCCTGCAGTAAGGGATCCAGGTTGACGTGCTGCGCAAAGGCATCGGCGAGCCGATCGAGCAGGGCTTCGCGCTGGCGGCTGTGGTGCGGTTGCCGTTCGCTCAGGCTCGGCAACCCCTTGCGCTGCCGCAGTTGGTTGAGCCAGCGCCGCCGCCAGGGGCCGCTCTCAAACACCCCGTGCAGATAGGTGCCGACCACCAGTCCGCCCTGGTCGCCAAAGGCGGCCACCCAGCCCAACGCCGCATCGGCGCAGAGGGGCTGGCAGGCGTCGAGCGCGGTGGTGCGGCCGCGGTGCAGCTCGAAGCCCTCCAGCTCTAGGGCATCGCCCGCGGCAGCTGGCCAGAGGGCGGGGCTTCGGCGTTGGCGCAGGGCCTTACCCTCGCCAAACACTGTGCTCAGTGGTAGCAAGCCGATCCCGGCTGCACCGGTGCCGGCCTGCCCCTCCAGCCCATCGGGATCACTGAGCTCGCGCCCCAGCAGTTGCATGCCGCCGCAGATGCCGAATACGTGGCCGCCGCAAGCGACATAGCGCTTCAGTTCCTCTCCCAGGCCACTGGCGTCCAGGGCGGCCAGATCCCGCAGGGTTTGCTTGCTGCCCGGCACGATCACCGCATCGGGCTGGCCCAGCTCCTCCCCTGGCGCGAGCCAGCGCAGCTGCACCGTTGGTTCGGCCTCTAGGGGGTCGAGGTCGGAGAAGTTGCTCAGCGACGGCAGCCGCAGCACGGCGATCTCCAGCTCCGCTCCCCGCTTGCGGCCGCGGCGCTCCAGCAGGTCGAGGGAGTCTTCCGGGGGGAAGAGCTCATCGAGCCAGGGCATCACCCCCAGCACCGGCACGCCGGTGTGGGCCTCCAGCCAGCGCCGCCCTTCATCGAACAGCTCGCGGCGGCCGCGGAAGCGGTTGATCAGCAGGCCGCGCACCAGGGGGCGCTCCACCGGCCGCAGCAGGCCCAGGGTGCCCACCAGCTGGGCGAAGACGCCACCGCGCTCGATGTCGGCCACCAGTAGGCAGCGGGCCCGCAGGTATTGGGCCAGACGCAGGTTGGTGAGGTCGCGGGATTGCAGGTTGACCTCCACCGGGCTGCCGGCCCCCTCCAGCACCAGACGCCCGCCGGGATGGGCCGCCTGCAGGGTCTGCAGCCCCTGGCGGATCGCCGCCCAGCTGGGGCGAAACCAGTCGCGGTAGTAGTGCTCGGCGCGGGCGCTGCCCACCGAACGGCCCAGATGAATCAGCTCACTGGTGGAATCGCCCTGGGGCTTGAGCAGCACCGGGTTCATGCTGTGGTGCGGCTCCAGGCCGGCGGCCCAGGCCTGCAGCGCCTGGGAGTAGGCCATCTCGCCGCCGGTCTGGTCCACCCAGGCGTTGTTGCTCATGTTCTGCCCCTTGAAGGGCAGGGGCGTTTCACCGCGGCGGCGCAGCACCCGGCAGAGGGCGGCGGTCATCAGCGATTTGCCGGCACCACTGCTGGTGCCTAGCACCATCAGGGGGTTGGGTGGGGCCTGGCTCATCCGTTGGCCCTGCTGTTGTCGACAAACCAGCGTTCGAGTTCCAACCAGGGCAGCTCGCCCGCCGCAAGCCGTTGAATCGTCAGAACAATGCTTTCATTGCCGGCTTGGAAGCTGAAGCCGTTGAGGCCCAGGAAAACAACGGCTACGAGAAACCCGCTCCTTTTGTTCCCATCGCTGAAGGGGTGCGCGCGCACAATTGCCTCGGCGTAAGCGGCTGCCAGTTGGGGGATTGTGCCCAGTTCTCCGTAGACCCAACGCTGCCTGGGCCTGGCAAGGGAAGAGGCCAGAGCGATCTCGCTGCGAACACCCCGAAGTCCACCATGCTCCAGGGTCTGCTGGTGGTGGATGGCTTTCACCGCAACGGCAGGCACCCATCGCGGTTCCTGGACGTCGCTCAACGGGCCAGTTCACGCAGGGCGGCTTGGAACTGGCGCGCCGCATCCGTTGCGAGTGCCAGTGCTTCCTGCACCGTTGGATCGAAGGGGGAGAGCAGGATGCCGTGCTCAGTTTCGATCGCTTGCACGCGGTCTCCCGGAGCCAGGTGAAACCGGCGGGCCATCTCGGAAGGGATTGTGGCGCTGACAGACCCGCCAGCCTGACGAAGCGTGACTTCAGTTGGCATCATACTGTGGCAAGTAGCACTTGAATGCTACTCGCTGCTGCCGTTCACAGCCGGGGCCGGTGGCGGCGCAGGCCGTGCTGGAGGCGATCCAGCAGCGTGGCGGCAGGAATCTCATCGGGCCATTGGGCCAGCAGCGTGCGGCCCATCGGCGTGAGCCGCACCCGCTCGGTGAGGCCCTGGCCATCCACCTCCCGCCGCAGCACTCCCAGTTGGATCAGCCAGATCCACTGGGCTTCGATTCGATCGGGAGTGGGGGTGCCCCGGCAGAGGCTCCGGTGGTCGTTCCGGCGGCAGAGTTCGTTGCTGCTGAGGGCCTGCTCCGCCACCGTTCTGTAGAACGCCAGGCGAAAGGGCAGGCAGCGCAGGGCCTGGCTGGCGCGCTGCTGGGCACGCCGGTCGTGGAGGAGGGGGTCGAGGAGCAGGCGGTCGATTGGGGTGGCGGCCCGGTGTTGCATAGAGGGATTCTCCCTGACCCCATGCTCGTTCTTGCTTCGGCGTCTCCCGCCCGTCGGCGTTTGCTGGAGCAGGCCGGCATCCCCCACCGGGTGCAGGTGAGCGGCGTGGACGAGGCAGCGATCCAGCACAGCGATCCGAGGCAGCTCGTGCAGCAGCTGGCGCGGGCCAAGGCGGCGGCGGTGGCATCCACCGTGGCGGAGGGCTTTGGCGAGGGCGCTGCGGTGCTCGGCTGTGATTCGCTGTTGGTGTTTGAGGGGGAGGTGTTTGGCAAGCCCGCCGATGCTGCGGAAGCCCAGGCGCGCTGGCAGCGGATGGCCGGGCACTGGGGAGAGCTGATCACCGGCCATTGCCTGCTGCCCGCTGACCAGGCTGGTGGCCAGGGTCTGGGGGGCTACACCAGCCCACAGCTCGCCGCGGTGGTGACCCGTGTGCAGTTCGCGTCCCTGAGCCCAGCGGAGATTGAGGCCTATGTGGCCACCGGCGAACCGCTGCAGTGCGCCGGTGGTTTTGCCCTGGAGGGCCGAGGCGGCTTGCTGGTGGAACGGATCGAGGGCTGTTTTAGCAATGTGATCGGCCTGAGCCTGCCCTTGCTGCGCCGCTGGCTTGCGGGCTAACTGCAAGCCAGGGCTTCACTGGCCCAGCAGGATGTCGAGCAGCTGGCCCCAGCTGGTGCCGCTGGTGGCTGCGGTCTCGGGCGTCATGGTGAGCACCCGATCCGACCAGCTGAAGCTGAGCGTTCGCCCCTGGTCGCGCACCTGCACCGGCCAGGTGGTGCCGTTGCGATCACTGATCTGGTACGTCCCGCCCCTTGGCCTTCGCGGCAGGCAAGACGGGGTTCAACCCAAGGGCCGTGCTGAGCAGGCTGGCGCTCACGGCGCTGACCAGCACCGGCGGAAGCTGGGGACGCTTCATGCAGGCAGTCTTGAGTACTGCTGGAAAGCTATGCAGCCTGGAGCGGGGCAATAAAAAAGCCCCCGCATGTGGCGGGGGCTGAGGCAGAACTGCATCCAATGGTTGCGGATTCAGATCAACACAAGGGCTCAGTCGAGGTCCGGCATGGCCAGGGTGGGCTCGGCCTTGCGGTCGATCCCTTTCTCGAAACCGGCAGCGGCAGCGCGGGCGCGGCCGGCGTGCCAGAGGTGACCCACCAGGAAGAAGAAGGCGAGCACAAACTGCGTGGACGCCAGCCACTGGCGGATGTTCACGAAGTTCACCGAGTTGGGCTCGGTGATGATGCCGCCCACCGAGTTCAGGGACGCGTTGGGAGCGTGGGTCATGTATTCAGCCGCGCGGCGCACTTGCCAGGGCTGAATGTCGTTCTGGAGCTTGTCGAGGCTCAGGCCGTTGGGGCCGCGTAGGGGCTCCAGCCAGGGGCCGCGGAAGTCCCAGAAGCGCATGGTTTCACCACCGAAGATGATCTCGCCGGTGGGTGAGCGCATCAGGTATTTGCCCAGACCGGTGGGGCCCATGGCCGAACCGATGTTGGCGCCCAGGCGCTGGTCGCGCACCAGGAAGGTGAAGCTCTGGGCCTGGGAGGACTCGGCGTTTGTGGGGCCGTAGAACTCCGAGGGATAGGCGGTGTTGTTGAACCAAATGTAGGCCGAGGCGATGAAGCTCATGAAGCTCAGGGCGCCAAGGCTGTAGCTCAGGTAGGCCTCACCATTCCAGATGAAGGCGCGGCGCACCCAGCCGAAGGGCTTGGTGATCGCGTGCCAGATGCCACCAAAGATGCAGATCAGACCGATCCAAATGTGGCCACCAATGATGTCTTCCATCGAGTTGACCCCGATGATCCAACCTTCGCCACCGAACGGGGCGCGGGTGAGATAGCCGAAGATCACTCCGGGGCTGAGGGTGGGGTTGGTGATGATGCGCACATCGCCACCGCCCGGGGCCCAGGTGTCGTAGACGCCGCCGAAGAACATGGCCTTGAAGACCAGCAGCAGGGCGCCGACGCCGAGAAGGATCAGGTGATAACCAATGATGTTGGTCATCTGGTTTTTGTCGCGCCAATCCTGGGAGAAGAACGAGGAGTAGTTCTCGAGGATTTCAGGGCCGCGGAGGGCGTGATACAGACCGCCCAGGCCGAGCACGGCCGAGCTGATCAGGTGCAGCACACCGACCACAAAGAACGGGTAGAGATCGGTGACCTCGCCGCCGGGGCCCACGCCGTAGCCAAGGGTGGCCACGTGGGGGAACAGGATCAGGCCCTGTTCATACATGGGCTTGTCGAAGGTGAAGTGGCTCACCTCGAACAACATCATGGCGCCGGCCCAGAAGACCATCAGACCCGCGTGGGCCACGTGGGCGCCGAGCAGGCGGCCGGAGAGGTTGATCAGACGGGCATTGCCCGCCCACCAGGCATAACCGGTGGAGTCGAGGTCTCTGCCTCCGACCACCAAGTTGGAATTAAAGGGCGTTTCCACGGGGCAGAACCTCTTCAGGGAAGACGAAGTTTTCGTGCGGCTGGTCAGCCGGTGCCATCCAGGCACGCAGACCTTCATTCAGAAGAATGTTCTTCGTGTAGAAGGTTTCAAATTCGGGGTCCTCAG
>NZ_JAGQCT010000017.1:0-51012 GCF_024346335.1 Cyanobium sp. ATX 6E8
AGGCCGGCGTAGTCGAGCTGTTGGAAGGCTGCGGTGTAGTCGAACGCCTCCCCAAGCGGATTGGCGGCCGGGCTGTGCTGGTGCAGGATCCCGAGGTTGAGCTGCTGGGGCCACCAGTCGCGCGGCGCGGGGCCGCGGCCCGCCACCGCTGCTGCGCCGTGGTTGAAGGGGCACTTGCCGAGTTCGGTCATGGTGGCGCTGCTGGGATTTCATCCACTGTTCTGACCGTAGGCAGCACGATCTAGGCCGGATTGCGGTGGTCACAGTCCGTGACGGCTACCGTTGGGCTGCTGGGCCCTGAGCCCGCAACGGGCCCGGCCAGAACCCGAGCATGGCTATCTGCATCCAGGGGCCTGATCAAGCTGAGCGGGGTTTAGAGGCCGTCCATAGCCTTGGCTGATAAGCGCTCCCGGCTTGTTCGTTTCGGCGTCTGCCTAGTCGGCAATTGGAGAGAGCGGCGGAAACGAAAGCTCAGTGCTCAGCGGTCAGCTCTCCTGCCACCGCAGGTCTGCCAGCTGTCCAATAGGCGCGACAGCTCGTCTTTCATGGCGGCGAGCTCAGAGATCCGCAAGTTGATCGACTCCACCTTGGTCGCAATGCTGTCCTTTAAGACAGAGCAGTTGCACAGACCCGAGCGACGCACCTCCAGGATTCTCGACACCTCAGGGATCGCGACATCCATCGAGCGCAGGGCACGAATGATCGTGAGCTCAGCAAGATTCTCGTCATCAAACAAGCGGTAACCAGCGTCTGATCGTCCCTTGGGCTGGAGCAGTCCCTCGTCGCAGTAGAAGCGAATCGTCTTCACGGAAAGGCCTGTGCGCCTGGCCACCTCGCCGATGCGCAGGCCGGGAGTGGATGCCACTGACAGCGATCCTCGGCGGGCCATCGATCCCTCCACTGCATGGAAGCTTCCCAACGGTAGGCATCGGCAGGCTGCGAGAACCCTGAGCGCCAACCCTCCACCAGAGGCGCACTACTGGAGATGCCTGTTAGGGTTCTGTCCGGCAGGTTTTCTGCTCTCACCACCCTCCCGATGCCGCACCGTTTCAGTCCCTGGGGCGCCCCAGCGGTAGCCGCGCTGGGCGCCAACCTGTTGCTCTCGGCCGCCGGCCTTGCCGCGCCGGCCATCGGCACAGGCGGTGTGCCGGCCCTCTACCCAACCCAGGCAGAAGCGGAGAAGGCCGCCAAGCTGCACTTCAACTGCAAAGGGGCCCACAAGATGGGCAGCCAGTGGATGCCCTGTGCCAAGCACGGTGACGCTCCTGGCTCTGTGCACGCCCACTGAGGCCGTTCACTCCCATGGCCCAATGCGGTGACAAGCCCAAGCGGATTGCCTTCGGGGTGGCGCCCCTGGGCATCATCTCGATTGGCATCGTGCCGATGGGTGTGGTGAGCATCGGCGTGGTGCCAATGGGGGTCATCAGCCTCGGCGTGGTGGGGATGGGTGTCCTCAATGCCTGCGTGGTGGGGATGGGCGTGTTGGTGGTTGGCGTGAACGTGATGGGGGTCTGGTGGGCAGGTCTTGAGGGCATGGGGCCACGGCGCCTGGGGGCTCTTTCTGGTGCCCTGCATCAGCACCACCACGGTTCCGCCGGCCCGATGGCGCCGAACCTGATGGCCTACCCCACCCGCCAGGAGGCTTTGGAGCAAGCCCGCAAATTGGGCTGCAGCGGCGCCCATGCCATGGGATCCCGCTGGATGCCCTGCTCTGAGCACTCCCCATAGGGTCACGGTTTGGGCCCACCTGCTCGTGGCGGCGGTGGCCTCTGCGGTGCTGTCCAGCCATACAATGGAGAGATCGGTTCCAGCGGGTCACTCCCTGGAGGCAACGAGGAAAGTCCGGTGGGGTGCAGGTTTTGCCTGAGCCGAGTCCGGCACTGTCCCGCAGCTGTGATGGAGGCCACCAACGGCCGCCTCAGTCAGAACGCTCGCCGTGCACAACCTCTTCACCTCCGGCGCGGACCGGTTCTCTCAATGCCCCAGACCTTCTCAGCCAGAACTCTGGCCCTGATCGGTGGTGCGGCAGCACTGGCGCTGCTGCTCGATCAACCGGCTCAGGCCCATGGCATCGCCCACGGCGGCATCGCCGCCGGCTTCCTGCATCCGATCAGTGGAGTCGACCACCTGCTGCTGCTGATCGCCGTGGGGGCCGCAGCTTCCTGCATCTCGACCCAACTGCTGCTCTGGGCCCTGGCCGGTGCCGTCGGCGGCGGCGTCTTTGGGGCGATAGGAGGCACGTTGCCAGCACACGAGTTTCTCGCGGCGCTGGCAATCAGCGCGGTGGCGGTGCTGGTGCTGAGCTGCCTTCGTTCCAAGCAGGGTCCCCAGTTGGGTGCCTGTGCCGCCCTGGTGGCATCAGCGGTGGCGGTTCACGCCATGCTTCACGGGCTGGAGGCACCGGCTGACGGCTCTGCGGCGCTCTGGTGGTTGGGTGCCTTTGCCGGTTCAGTGCTGGTGAGCGGCGTCAGTTACCTAGTGCTGCGGCGTCTGCCCCTGGCCTGGACCCGGGGGGTGGCCCTGCTGCTCGCGCTCTGTGGTGGTGTGGCGGCGCTGGGGCCTGTTGGTCTGCTGATGCGCTGAGCCGCAACGGGGAAGGCTGCCCAGCTGGGGAACGAGGATCAGCCTCTGCTTGGTTCCTCTCCCCGGTCGTGCCCACCATGCCACTGCAGATCCGCCCCTATGAGGCGGCCGACTGGCCGGACGTGTGGGCTCTGCTGGAGCCGGTGTTCCGAGCTGGTGAAACGTTCCCCCATGACCCGGCCATCACGGAGGCAGAAGCACGGGTGGCCTGGGTGGAGCAGAGCCAGGCGGTGATGGTGGCTGTCGATCCGGCCGGGGCGGTGGTGGGCACCTACTACCTGAGGCCCAACTCTCTGGCCCTCGGCGCCCATGTCGCCAACGCGGGCTATGTGGTGGCTGAGCACTGCCGCCGCCAAGGGATCGGCAGCCGGCTCTGCCAGCACTCGCTGCAGGCGGCTCGGCGGCTGGGCTTTCGCTCGATGCAGTTCAACCTGGTGGTGAGCACCAACAACGCCGGCATCCACTGCTGGCAGAAGAATGGCTTCCAAGTGGTGGGCACCCTGCCGGGAGCATTCCGCCACCAGCGGTTGGGCTATGTGGATGCCCTGGTGATGGTGCAGGGGCTGCTGGAGGGGCCAACTCCATGAGGGTGGTGCCACTGCGCTTCAGTCCCGGCGACGACCTGCGCCTGGCGCTGGAAACCTGGATGGCTCAGCAGCAGGAGCAGGCTGGCTGCGTGATCAGCGCCGTTGGCAGCTTGTCGGTGCTCCAGCTGCGGCTGGCCGGCAAGCAGGAGAGCACCACGATCACGGGCGACCTGGAGATCCTCAGCCTCGCGGGCACGCTCTCGCCCGATGGGGTTCACCTCCATGTGGCTGTGGCCGACAGCCGCGGCACCGTGATCGGGGGCCATCTCTGCGCCGGCTCGCTGGTGCGCACCACCGCTGAGCTGATGGTTGGCCTGCTTGCGGAGTGGCGCTTCTGCCGGCAGCTGGATCCAGCTACCGGCTACGCCGAGCTGCAGATTCATCCCAGTGAACCCATCAGCGGCTCTTGATGCATAAGTTGTGCGAGCTAATGCAGCCCACCTGGAAAGACTTGCCCATTTTCTGGATCGTCGCGCAGTTGTTATTCGGACTACTGAGGCAAAAGTTGCTCGGCAACTAAAAGCTCAGCAGATCGATGAAGGTGATATCGAGCTCGCTTCCAAGCGGATCCCGCTAGTTCCTTTGAGTTCGATCACCAACGCGCTGCAATTGTTCAGACTGGCCGGCGTTATCGTTCTCAGGAAGATTGCTGAGCCTCATATCTATCGTGCAGGCCTCGCCCTGAAGCAGGGGCCAAGGCGGCCCCGCAGGTTTCAGGGGCGCAGGCTCCAGAAGCGATTGAAAGCAACCGTTGCCATCGTCCAGTCGCCAGGCCGCCACGCTCCGCCCGCTTAAATCGACGAGGCGCAGGCTGAGCGGCACATTCAGGGGCAGGCGGGGGTGGAGGCACGGGTAAAGAGCGCTCTGCCGGTAACGCAGCCCGATCGGCTGGGCTGGATCGGCAGGCCATCTCAGTGGTCTGTCGTTGAGATAAAGCTGAAACTGGCGGCGCATAGGGCCATTGGCACACAGCTCGAGGCGGCGCATCGAACTGTCCACGAAGCGGCTGGTGAACCCTCCCTCCACCGGGGTGTCGCAGAGCAAGGGCCAAGGCTCGAGTGCCTCACGAATGTCCAGGTCAGCGCCGCTGATGGGCTCGCTCCAATGCAGCAGCTGGGGGAATCGCCACCTCCAGATCTGGCGAAACACGCCGGATTCAAGCGGCAGACCAGCGGCGGCCAGATCAGCCAGCACGGCTTTGAGATCGGCCCAGAGCTGGCTGGGCAGCAGGGCCCGATCGTGAAGCTCCTCGCCCCAGGGGCGTAGCCCACGCGGCCGCTTCTGAGGATCCAGCAGGTGCACGGCCAATGCCCGCCAGAGCAGGGCCACGGCGCTGCTCCAGTGGTGGTTGGGCATCGATTCCAGCGCCCGGAATTCGATCAGGCCTTGGCAGCCTCCTGGCCAGGCTGGGTTCCAGAACTTATCCAGGCTGATCTCACTGCGATGGGTGTTGCCGCTGCGGTCGGCGTGCAGGTGACGCAGGGTTTCGCTGATCGCAACCCGCTGATCGCCGCTGCCCAGTTGCTCGAGGGTTGCACGGGCCAGCACCAGATCGAGCCAGTTGGCACTGCCTTCGTCGGGGCGTGGGGCCTGGGAGGCGGGCCCCACGCAGGGGCCGCTGAAGAGGTAAGCCAGGCATGGGTGATGCTGCCAGTAGCGCAGGATCCCCACCAGCCAGGCGGGGCGCGCAAAAAACGGGTGGCGCTCAGGTTCCAGCGATGGTCCGCCCCAGAGCAGGTGGTTGCCGCCGCCGGTGCCGACCTGACGTGCGTCGCGCCACTGCCAGGACCGCAGTCCCACAGCTGCACCGGCCTGCTCCAGGCACTCCAGCCAGTTGGCGTACTCGTGCCAGCAGCTGCACACCGGCAGGTTCACCTCAAGAACGCCGGGGTCAGCGGTGATCCCCAGCACCTGCCAGTGGCCAGCCGTGTCGAGCGGCAACACGCCGCTGAGCTCGGGTTCGCTCCAGAGTGCGCTGGCAGCAGCAATCGCTGTGAGCAGCTGCTCCAGCCGCAGGCGATCCAGGGGCGGCAGAAACAGTCCCCAGCCCTGGGGTGTGATCTCGAGGGTGAGCACCTGGCGGGGAACATCCTGAGGAAAGTGCTGCAGTGGCAGGCGCAGCCCAGCGGGTCCAGGCGCCGGGAGCAGGGTGCGCCGTTCTTTGGCCAGGGGCCAGAGCAGCGCCTGCCAGCGCTGATCGTCGTGACTGAGGGGGGCGGCCCAAACCTGGCGCTCTGGGTTCAGCGGATCGACCAGCGCAATCGGGTGCAACTCGCAGCCCAGGCCGGCCCCGATCGCAGCCAAGAGAGCGGGAGCGGCTGAAGCCTCCAGGGGCCGGCGTGGCTGTGAGTCCAGGCGTTGGGGCCAGCGCACCAGGGGGCCTCCACCACCCCCTCTGCCAGGAAAGTTGACGCCTCTCCATTCCGGTCACTTTTCCACCAGGGGGCTTGATGGAGCAGAGCAATGCGTCGCTACAGCGAGGCCGTCAAAGCTGATGTGAGAAGGCGGATGAGTCCGCCGCACCGCCAGAGCGTGGCCCAGATCTCAGCCGAGCTGGGCATTCACGTGGTCACCCTCTACAACTGGAGGAAGACCTGGCGGTTGCAGGGAGAGGTGGTGCCGGCATCCGAGAAGGAACCTGAGGGCTGGGGTGCCACCGACAAGTTCACGGTGGTGTTGGAAACCGCTGGGCTGAACGCCACCGAGCTCAGTGCCTACTGCCGCGAGCGGGGTCTGTACCCGGAACAAGTGGAACGCTGGCGGCAGGCATCCCAGGATGCCAATGAAAAGCCAGTGCTCACCTTGAAAGAGCAGAAGGAGCTGGAGAAGCTCCGTGCCCAGGACCAGCGGGAAATCAAGCGGCTCAAGCAGGAGCTCAGGCGGAAGGAGAAGGCTCTGGCGGAGGCGGCAGCACTGCTGATCGCCTCAAAAAAGATTCAGGCCTTCTGGGGAGAGGACGGGGACGATTGACCTCGCCCACCGACCGCCAGAAGGCTCTGCAGATCCTCGATGAAGGCATTGAAGGTGGTGCCCGTGCCAGCGAGCTTGTCGCCGACCGGCCAACTTCATTGTCGGCAGACAGCATCACCGTGACCCGCAACTTGTTGCGGCCGTGGATGTCGACCAGCTGGGCGCTGAAGGCAATGCCCGAGGCAAAGGCTGGTCTGGCTGCTTCGACCACAGCATCTAGATCAAGTGATGGAACGGCCTGCACCTGCTCCTGAAAGGAGGCCAGGGCGACAGTGAGAGCTCGCTCGGCACTGCCCTTTTCGTCGAGCAGTTCAAGAGCGTCGGTTGGCACGCCTGCGCGTGCGAGGGATTGGGTCATGACATCAGAGAGCCGGGCTTGTGCCCGCTGGCCTGAACTTAGCGGCTTGCTAACGCTAGGCGCAACTCCAGGCTCTGCTTGCAATCGTCTGGGTTGTCCCTGGCTGCGTCCGCCAGAGCGGCCGATCAGGCACCCAGCGCTTTCTGCTCCCAGGCGCCGATCCACTGCTCGGGAAGGAAATCCTCGCCATCAACCCAGAGCTGGGCCAGCTCAACCGAGCTGTAGTCGTCGATGGCCAGCACCTCTGAGAAACGCTTCTGGTGCTCCTTCGGTGCACCCTTGACCAGCTGCTCCAGGGCTTGGGTGACGTCGAGACCGCCTTCCTTGATCACGCGGCGCACGTGCTGGCGCCATTTCTGACAGATCTCCTCGGCGCGCTTCGAGGTCAGGGTCGGCGCTGGCGCTGCTTGAAAGGCCCTGGGCACCGGCACACAGCCGATGTAGCAGCTCCAGAAGTCCACGGCATCCCAGAGCTTGCCGTCATCGCCGTGTAGGGGCTCCGCATCCTTCAACTGGTCCTTCAACCGCTGCGACTTGACCGGTCCCCAGTCCTTCTCCTCCAGGCGACGGTTGAGCTCCTCGAGCTGGAAGAAGGCCTTCTGGCGCAGCTCACCGGCCTTGCCCTGCTCTATCACCGAGAGATTCCCGTAGGAGATCACCTCAAACTCGGCTTCTGTGCCCCATTCACAGGCGGTGTACTGGGTCCAGCCGTTACGGCGCCGCCAGTTGAGAAGCATCTTCCCGAAGGCTCTGCGGGACTCGTCCTGCCAGTCAAGGACGGCCTGGTACGTGCGCTTTACGGGCTTCTTTGCTTGTGCCATAGCCCAATCTTAAACGCTGCTTGGCACTGCTAGCCATAGCTTGTTACAGCTTGGCAGGCTGGTCTCGGTCATTTCCTGGCTCGGCCAAGAGCTGTTCGACCTGTTGAACGGTGAGAACCCGGCCCGCCTGGGCCTGGAAGCGGAGGACCAGCGTGTACGGGTGGATGCCGGGATAGCGACGGGCCAAGGCCTGCAGCTGCTTGCGGAGTTCGGGCCTGTTCATTGGACCGACCCGGCCATGGGATCCAGGTCCAGGACCGCTTGGGCCTCTGCAATCGAGCGGCAGACCCCGCCCAAGCCGCCCAGCTGCTGTACCAGCTGCAGAAAGGCCCGCTGCTCGGGACTGACGGTTCCGGAGCCCGTCTTGATCTCCAGGGCAACGAACTGGGCAATGCTCTGACCGACCAGCTCGGGCGTGATCTCCAGTGAGCGCAACCCGATCAGGTCGCTGCTGCCCTTGCACAGCCCAAAGCGCACGAAGCGCCCCTGCTGGTCGACCAGGGCACCGGTGTTGTTACGCCAGAGCCGCACCACCCCTCGTCCGCAAGTCAGGCGGATGCGTTGCTGGATCTCGTGTTCAGACGGGGAGGAGGCCATGCCTCCTGTTGCCGGGCTGGGTGGTGGCCTGCGGCAGGCATTGGCGATTTGGCGAATACCTGCCAGGTATTGGCTGTAGCGGCCCGGCAGCCAATACGACTCAAATCAGCCAGGCAACTGCAGCGCGACGACTTGGCAGCAGTACCAAAAAGCAGTACCGTTAGTACATGAAGCGCAAGCACCAGCGCACCCTTGAGTTGATCTTCGTCAGGCCTGTCAGCGGCAGTGTTCCCTGGCGCGACGTGCTTGCCCTGTTTCAGGAGCTCGGCGCAGAGATCAGCGAACGGGAAGGCAGCCGCGTTGCGGTTGTTCTGTTCGACGAGGTGCGGGTGTTCCACAGGCCCCACCCCTCGCCGAACACCGACAAGGGAGCTGTCGCTTCCATCCGCCGCTGGCTTGAACAACACGGAGTTACCCCATGAGCCTGATGACCCAGGGCGGTTTCCACGCCCGCATCGACTACGACGAAGACACTGATCTGTTTCGCGGCGAGATCCTTGGCCTCACTGGTGGGGCTGACTTCTATGGCTCCAGTCCCGAGGAGCTGCGCCGGGAGTTCCGCAAGTCGTTGGATGTCTTCCTGGAGATCTGCCGCGAGAAGGGGATCGAGCCGCGCCGGCAGTTCTCGGGCAAGTTCAACCTGCGCATCTCACCGCAGCTGCATGAGCAGTTGGCCCTACGCGCTCAGGCCAGCGATCAAAGCCTCAATGCCTTTGCGCAGAAGGCCCTAGAGCGCTCTCTGGCGGCCGCCGGCAACGGATAGGCCCGTCGACTCGCACTGTTCAGATCATTCGCCGTTGGGATCTGAGATTGGCTCTAGCCCTGACACCAGCAAGACGGACCTAGAAATGGGGTCTCGATCGTTGGTTGTGGCCATCCGTGAGGTGACGGCAGCAGAAGCCAAGGCCAAGCTCTCGAGCCTGCTTGACGTGGTGGAAGCCGGTCAGTCGGTGGTGATCACCCGCCGCGGCAAGGCCATTGCTGAGCTGGTGCCGCGCCGAGCGGTACGCGACCTCTTGCCCCAGCTCCAGGCCCTGAGGAATTCCCTGCCCGAGCAGGCCTCCAGCGCGGTGGAGACCATCCAGACCATGCGGCTCTAGGCACAAAGGCCAGGGCGGGTCAGGGCACGTCCCAGGGGTTAATCAACTCCAGGACGATCTCCGCGAAGTCGGCCGTGTCTCTGGTGGCCAGGGGAACTCCATGGGCCAGCGCCGTGGCCGCGATCACTGCATCCGCTGTGGCCATCGGCCGGGCCAGCCGTTCGCGTCGCCGCAGCAGTTCGCCATACCAGTGGGCGGCCTCGCTGGTGAAGGGCCAAATCCGGCCCGCGAACAGATCGGTCGCCAGCGCATCCCAGCTCTGCTGCAGTTGTTGCTTACGGCGGCCATCCGGCAGCCGGGCCAGGCCGTGCAGGATTTCAGCCTCGTTCATGGCTGTGATCGCCACCGACTCTGGATCGAGACCATCGGCCCAGGCCAGCACCCGTGGCTCTGGCTGCGGGCGCATCAGCTCCGAGATCACATTGGTGTCGAGCACGATCACGGCCAACCCTCCCCTTGCTGAAAGTGGTGTCCCCAGCGCGCAAGCTCCGCGTCGCTGTCGAATTCGGCTGGTGTCGGCAGGGAAGATCGCTCAGGCAGCTCCAGCTCCACGCCACCGAGCTGGGCAAAGTGCTCATGGATACGACTGCCAAGGCCCTTGCCACCAGCGACGGGCTGCCGGGCTTCGATGGCGGCGCGGAGGATCGTGTGCGCTTCCTCCTCCATGGAACGTCCATGGCGCGCGGCTTGAATGCGCAGCTGCGCTTTGGTGCGCTCGTCGAGGTTGCGGATCGTGAGCGTGGCCATGGGCGACTCCCGCTTGCACTGAAAGCACTGCTGTCAACGCTAAGGCCTCTGGCAGCTGCTCGCTTGCCCAGCGATTAAGTGCTGCGCTGCCGAGCGCCCCAGACGTGCCTGGCCCAGCCGCTCTTGCTAGCCGCGCCCCTGCTCCCGCTCCAGCAGCTCCTCGAAGGTCCGGCAGCCAGCTGCCGGGTGCGTGCGCCGGGGCCTCTGCTGCTGGTTGGGTTTGGGCCGGTGGCGGGCTTCGCCCGTGACTTCAACCAGTTCGCCCTCGAGCTGCTGGAGCCCACGGCGCTGCTCATCGCGTTCCTCGGTCAGGAACAAGTGGCCGCAGTCCGGGCAGACCTGCACAGCACTGGGGCAGCTGCAGAAGCAGACCGGGCAGTCCTTGATCGGAATCGAGACCCCCTCCCGCCGGCGCCGACCGGCCAGGTGCCACTCGCGCTCATCGGTCGGCAGGCCATGGCGATGGGCATTGCCTACGTGATCGAGGATCACGGCCTCCTGCTTCCCAGGTGCGGGCCGCAGGGCCCGGCCAACCATCTGCAAATAGAGGCTCAGGGAAGCGGTGGGGCGCATCAGGATCGCGCCGCCCACAGAAGGGATGTCGGTGCCCTTAAAATCATTTAACCACTCCTTTTTTTTATGACTTACCCCTTGATGATCACACTAGACGTGCCAAACATGAAATCCAGGATTGACTTCGGTCAGCATGGATTAAAAGCTTTGCTAATCCAATCCTAGCGGCAGGATTTTCAAATTAAGTTCCTCCTAGGGCAGCCGAGCGAGCCGAAGGCGCCATAGCTAGCGTTTGATTTCAGGAATACCGTCGTGAGGGTAGATCCCCGGATCCTGATGGCCAACAACACTTTTACAAGCGGATGTGGGATGAGGTGCTCCACAAGGGCTTCTGGGAGGGCGACATCTGGAACCTGGTACTCAGCGGTGAGATCAGAAGCCATCACCTCAACATCTCCACGGTGCGCGACGAGAGCCTCGAGCCCCAGTACTACGTAGGCATGCTGCAGGCCGTGCACTTCATGGCCCAGCACGACAGCCTCACCGGGTTGGCAAACCGCTCGATGCTGATGGAGCAGCTGGAGCGCCATGGCCGCGGTGTCGCGCTGCTCTAGCTCGATCTCGACGGCTTCAAGTCTGTAAACGACCAGTTCGGCCACAACGTGGGCGACCAAGTACTAAAGATCGTGGCGGATCTGTTTCGGAATGTGATCCGCGAGGGCGACCTGCTCTGCCGTCAGGGCGGCGATGAATTAGTGGTGCTCGTACCGGAAGCAGGCCAAGAGCAATCCTGTGCAGCTGAGTCGTGCCTCCCTTCATGCAGCCGCTGGCTCAGGCCTGCTCCAGGCGCTTGACGATCACGGCCATCAGGGCCAAGGAACCGGCCAGAGCAATCAACAAGGCGATGGTCATGGCTGACGCGTCTACTACTGCAACAATTATCGCCGCTGAAGGGTCAAAGCCATCCCTCTGCAGCCAATGGCGTTCAGCCCGAGGTGCGGAGAAGGCCAGCCTCTATCGCATTGCCGACATTCAAAGGCTCTGCCGCAACTCCTGAACCACCCAGCCCTAATAAATGCCCCTGAAGCTCTACGGCGGCGCCCGCAGCCGCGCCTCCATGCCCCGCTGGTATCTGGAGGAGAAGGGGATTGCCTACGACTGGATTCAGCTCGACATGGAGGCAGGCGAGCACAAGGGAGACAACTTTTGTGCCATTAACCCCTTCGCCAAGGTGCCAGCGCTGGTGGATGAAACCCTGCAAGCACCAGGCGGCCAACCGCTGCAGCTGTTTGAAAGCGGCGCAATTCTGCTGCACCTAGCCGATCACCACGCCAACGAATTCACTGGCACGGCAGCTGAGGTGGCGGCCCAGCGAGCCCTGGCAAACCAGTGGATCCTGTTTGCCAATGCCACCCTGGCGGTGGCGCTGTTTGTGCCTGCCAACCGGGAGCGGGAGTTCCCCCAGTTGCTGGGGGTGCTCGATGGGCTGCTGGCAGGCGGCCGCTCCCTACTGGCAGGGCCCTGGGGCGATCCAGCCTGGAGCGTTGCCGACTGCGCCGTAAATGCCTACATGGCCTATCTGCCGATCTTCTTCCCCCAGATCGATCTAACGCCCTACCCCAACGTGCAGGCCACGATCGCAGCCACCCAGGCCCGGCCGGCCTACCAACGCGCCATGGGCAGGGCTTAGATCAGGATCTTTGGGATTCCGCCAGAAGGGTCCCAGCCAAGCAGGCACCCTCCAGGTCGGCTCCCTGCAGCTGGGTATCGCGCAGGTCGCAACCACTTAGATCCGCCTGGCGCAGATTGCAGCTACGAAGATTGGCTCCATAGATGCAGCTGCCCTGCAAGTTGGCGCCCCGCAGATTGGCGCCCTCTAACAGGGCAAAACTGAGGTCAGCCTCCGCGAAATCAGCATGGCCAAGATCCGTGAGTTGGTCGAGTCCAGAGCGGAAATCGGCTTCAACCAACCGCGCTTGTTTCCAGCTGCTGCCAGCAGCCACAACGCCGCGTAGACAGCAGCGGTGCATCACGGCCCGATCAAAGTTCGATTCCTGAAGGCGGCAGCCAGAAAGGTCGGATTCGTGCCAGAAGGATCCCTGGGCTTGCATTGATGAGAGGTCTGCTCCCCACAGCAACGCCTGCTGAAAGCAGCAGTGTTGCACCTGCGCCCCCCGCAGGCGGGCATGGCCGAAACGTGCTTCCTTAAAACAACTGCCCTCCAGGTTGCAATCAGAGAGGTCGAGGTCGAGACCGTCGATACCACCGAGCCGCAGACCCTGAAAATTGCGCTCGCCAGCCTCCAAGGCCGCACGGAGATATTGGCGACTGGTCTGCTCTTCTGCCATCAGAGAAAGGCGGCAAGGGCATCTAGTTGGTGGCGGCGAAAAGCAAGCAATAGCTTTTCAGCCTGGGCAATCAGTTTGAAGACCCCCTTGTCAGCCACCTCGTAATAAACGAGGGCTCCCTCTGGTCGGCGCTGCACCACCCCGGCAATGGTGAGCAGCTTGAGATGTTTCGACACCAGCGCCTGGCTCAGGCCGGTGCTGTCCACAACGGCAGTCACGTTGAGGGGGCCTGCCCGCAGGGCGTGGAGCACGGCAAGCCGATTCGGCTCTGAAAACACCTTGAAGTAGTCGGCCAGGGCTTCCATCGGGTCCTCGGGGAGGGAGGTGGCAAAAAAGACCAATCAAATCTTAACTCATCCTTGTGCTAGCGGATCACCACAAACTCTAGCTACTGCGTAAATTGCGTAACATGATGCCGTTATGACGTTAAGCTGTTGTCCTGTTGTTGCTGCGTCCATGTCGCCTGAGTCCCTCGCGCCTCCCCATCCCTTGCCCCCCGCCGCCGCACCGGCTATGTGGCCGCTGCAGTGGCCCCAGCAGGAGGGACTGTTGGAGCGCCAGCACGACCGTCTC
This sequence comes from Cyanobium sp. ATX 6E8, assembly GCF_024346335.1. Lineage (NCBI taxonomy): Bacteria > Bacillati > Cyanobacteriota > Cyanophyceae > Synechococcales > Prochlorococcaceae > Cyanobium > Cyanobium sp. ATX 6E8. Next base: position 13,198 of record NZ_JAGQCT010000017.1, read on the forward strand.
GAAGCACTGCTTGACGATCTGGTCGATCGCCACTGCCTAGCCGACAAGGAGCGCAGTGCTCTGGAGCTGCTCGCTGATCGCCGCGACTGCCTCCTGCTGGTGAGGGGGCTGCGCCTGCACTTGCGGCTAGAGGAGCGCTGGCTCGCTCAGCGCGGCTGCCTTTGCCCTGGCCACCGGGCTGCCCACTGCGAGGCCGTCGCTGCCGCTGCTGCCGGCTGGGAGGTTGCCGAAACCCTGCGAGCCGCGCGGCTGCCCTGGCTGATGGAACTCCAGCAGTGGTTTCACGGCCATCGCCACGGGCCCGATGCCCTGGCCTACGCCCGCGCTGCCGCCCTCACCCCCTCCCTCTGATGACCACCTCTGCTCCCCACCTGCGCGAAAACCTGCTCACCCCGCGCTTTTACACCACCGAAATCGACAAGGCCGCCAAGACCGATCTCGTGGGCCAGCGCGCTGCCTTCGAGGCGATGCTCAACGAGATGGAGGCCGATTACAACCGCGATCACTTCGATCGCAAGGCCCCCCTCGATCGGCTGCGGGCCCTGAATCCAGAGGAGAAAGTAGCCTACGAGAGCTATTTAGTGCGCAGCTGCGTGTCGGAATTCTCCGGCTTTCTGCTGTTCAAAGAGCTCTCGCGCCAGCTTCAAAAGGCAGGCCGCCCAGAGTTGAGCCGCCTCTTCAATTTGATGGCCCGTGATGAGGCTCGCCATGCCGGCTTTCTCAACCGGGCCCTGGTGGCCGAGGGTATTGAGATCGATTTGCCGGCTTTGAGCGTCAAGCGGCCGATCACCTGGTTTCCGCTGAGTTGGGTGCTCTATTCGGTGTTTCTCTCCGAAAAGATCGGCTACTGGCGCTACATCTTGATCGATCGGCACCTCAAAGCCCACCCAGAGAACGACTTCGCCCCCCTGTTTGATTTCTTTGAGCCCTGGTGTCAGGACGAGAACCGCCACGGCGACATCTTCAATATGCTTCTGCGCTGCTGGCCGGGGTTGCGGCAGGGACTGCGCGGCCGGTTACTGAGTCGCATCTTTCTGTGGAGTGTGTTTCTAACCCACAGCCTGACGGTGTGTGAGCGGGGCAACTTTTACAAGCTGCTGGGCATGGATCCCAGTGGCTTCGATGAAGAGGTGATGCGCAACACCAACCGCACAGCCCGGCGTGCTTTTCCGGTGGTGTTCGATCTGGATGGCCGTGCCTATTTCGAGCTGCGCGATCAGCTGGTGGAGGTGTTCCGGGCTATCAAATCCAGCGCGGAGGAGCCCGCTAGCCCGGCACGGTTGCTGAAGTCTCTCGGCCTGAAGGCCCGCTTTGCAGGCTTGCTCTTGCGCCAGCTCAGCCAGCCGATGGTGCCATCCTCTGGGGCAATCGCGTGAGGGCAGCGACTTCCCTGCCCGCCCTTAGGCAGGGGGTGAAGGTGGTGCCTGGACGCTTGCCGTTCAGCACCGGAACGGTGTTGTTCATGGTGGCGATCCATGCGCTGGCGTTGGTTGCTCTGTTGCCACGCTTCTGGAGCCCAACAGCACTGCTGGTCCTATTGGGGCTGTACTGGCTTACCGCCTGTGTGGGGGTGACCCTGGGTTACCACCGTCTGTTGGCCCACAGAGCTTTTCAGGTGCCCAGGTGGCTTGAGCTGGTTATCGCTACCTGCGGTGCCCTCAGCTGCCAGCACGGTCCGATCGACTGGGTGGGCTTGCATCGCCATCACCACCTGCACTCCGACGATCCAGCTGACCACCACAACAGTCATCTCGGCTTCTGGTGGAGCCACTTCGCCTGGATGCTGCACACCGTGCCAGCCAAGCAGTTCGTGCGCCAACTCACCCCCGACCTGCAACAGATTCCCTACCACCGCTGGTTAAACCGCAACTTTCTGCTGCTGCAGTTGCCCCTGGCGGCCGCTCTCTATGGGCTGGGTCAGGCGACCGGAGCCGGTGGTTGGGCCCTTGTGCTCTGGGGCATTCCCCTCCGCATGGTGCTTGTCTATCACGCAACTTGGCTGGTCAATTCAGCCACCCATCGGTGGGGCTACGTGAGCCACAGGAGCGGTGATAGCTCCCGCAATAACTGGTGGGTGGCCCTGCTCACCTTCGGTGAGGGCTGGCATAACAACCATCACGCCTACCCCAGTAGTGCCCGCATGGGCTTTCGCTGGTGGGAGCTCGATCTCACCTGGTGGCACATCCAGATGCTGGGCCGACTTGGCCTGGCCCGTCGAATTCGCCTGGCCGCTCCTCTTCACGCCTCCTCCTCATGACTTCCATGCCCTTTGCAGCCCTGCCCGACATCACCAACCCCGCCTACCGCGATGCTTACAGCCGCATCAACGGCATGGTGGTGGTGGGTGAAAATCTTGCCGGTCGTCACTTCCGACTGCTTGCCCGCGCCATTCCAGATGATCAGCAGGAACTGGAGCGACTTGCCGCCATGGAAGGGCGCCACGCCAGCGACTTCATGGGCTGCGGTCGCAACCTTGGAATCAAGCCCGATCTAGGCCTAGCCCGTCTCCTATTCGCCCCACTGCACGAGCTGTTCCTGAGGTGCAACCAGCAGGGCGACCTACCGGGCTGCCTGGTGATTCAGGGCTTGATTGTGGAGTGTTTTGCCCTTTCGGCTTACCACGCCTACCTGCCGGTGGCCGACGCCTACGCCCAGCCAATCACAGCCGCTGTGATCAGCGATGAAGGAGAGCATCTGGGCTACGCGGAGCGCTGGTTGCAAGGCCATTTTGGTGCAGCGCAGGCATCCGCCGGCACGGTCAGCCGCAAAGCCCTGCCGATCACTCTGGCCATCCTGCAGACCCTGGCTAAGGACCTGAAGGCGATCGGCATGGACCCGCACGAGGTGCTCGCAAATTTCAGCGAGCTATTTCTTCAAGCCCTGAAAGCCAGCGGCTTTGATCAAACAGCAGCCAGACGCATCGTTACCGGAGGCCTGGCTGCTGCTGCAACTAGATGATCCAGGCCAGGTCAGCGAGGGGCGCGGGGGAGGGGAGATCAATCGCTTCGCTCATCAGCCAGGCACTGCTGAGCAGCATGGGCCGTAAATCGCCACCCAACCGCAGCTGCAGCCAGACAGCGACGCTGGGATCCAGGATGACAATCCCCTCCGCTGGGACTGGTTGATCGATCCCGCTCCGCCGGCCAACCACACCCAGCATTGAGCTGAGATTCGGCGGGCAGTACCAGAGGCCCGCCTCGCCGATCCCCTGATGACGGCGTCGCTCGAGCATCAGTTCGCGCAGCTGGCCATCCCCGCTGAGCGCTGGGAACGGAGCCACTAGCAACTGCAGCTGGAGGAGATCCGTCAGCGGCGGGCCCGGCTGGGGCTCAAAGGGTATGGCCATGGGGAGCATTGCAACGTTTTGGAAATCACGGAACAGTGTAACAACGGTAGTGGCATATCATTGATTGAGTTTACTCCGCCCGTCCTGGGCAGGTCCGATGCTCTCCTCTCCTTCCCTGTCCACCACCTCGCAGCAGAGTCAAACCCTTGGTCCACGGTTGCGCAAACTGCATACCCATATCGGCAAGGCCCACCATCAGGCGGAGGGGATGGAGTTTTCCAGGGCTCTGCTGGAAGGCAGAGCCACGCCGCTGCAGCTGGCAGGCCTGCTGAGGGCGCTGCTGCCGGCCTACACCCTGCTTGAGCAGGAGGCCCCCGATTTGGCCACCGCCCTTGGCGCAACGAACATGCCCTGGTCAGATCTGGCCCGCAGGCACGCCTTAGAGCACGACCTGAAGCAGCTCGCCGCATTGCCAGCAACACCGGCATCAGCTGCAGCAGCCAGCTGGCTGGAGCAGATCAAGTTGCTGGCTCGCCAGGCACCCCACCGGCTGATGGCGCACGTTTATGTGCGCTACGGCGGGGATCTCTCCGGCGGACAGCAACTGGGGGGCCAGGCCAACGCCATCCTTAGCCGCCATGGCTTATCAGCACTGAAGTTTTGGTCATTTGAGCAAGAGATCCCTGCCCTAAAAAAAGCCCTGCATGACGGTTTTGAGCAGATGGATCTATCTGAAGCAGAGGAAGAAGAGTTGCTGGATGAAGCCGTAGCGGCCTTCAAGCTCACCCAGAAACTGCTAGCCGAGCTCGCCGAGATTTAAGGCAGCAACTCATCCCAACACCCACCCAACCCCTCACGCCCATGCCCGCCATCGCCCCTGCGCTCAGCCCGATCGAGCTGCTGCACAAGTACAACAAGCCCGTTCCCCGATATACCAGCTATCCCACCGCAGCAGCGTTTGAGATCGGAATTAGAGCAGGGGAGCTCAGCCGGCAACTTGCCCAACCAACCAGCGCCCCACTTTCGCTCTATGTGCATGTGCCCTTCTGCCGCCATGCCTGCTGGTATTGCGGCTGCAACCGGGTGACCACCCAACTCGGCTCCAAGGTGGTGGAGCCATACCTGGCCTCATTGGGGATCGAGCTTGAGCTCCTCAGGGCCGTCATGCCACAACGACGTCGGGTCGCCCAACTGCACTGGGGCGGTGGTACCCCCAACTACCTCAATCAGCAAGAATCCGCCCGGCTCTGGGGATTACTGGAGCAGCACTTCGAGCTCGATCACAACCTCGATGCATCCATTGAAGTCAATCCAGAATTCCTCAGTCGTGATGACGTGCTGCATCTGCGGGGCCTGGGATTCAATCGCATCAGCTTTGGCATTCAGGACGCCAATCCAGAAGTGCAGAAGGCTGTGAATCGAATCGTGCCAGCGGAGCAGTTGCTCCGGGTGATGGGCTGGCTACGGGAAGCGGATTTTAACAGCGTGAATGTGGATCTGATCTGCGGCCTGCCACTCCAGACACCGGAGCGCTTCCGCCAGACCCTGGCACTGGTGCTGCAGTTGCGCCCTGATCGGATCTCCCTGTTCTCCTTTGCCTACCTGCCGGAGCAGTTGCCACTGCAACGCAAAATTGCCGCCAGCGATCTACCCAACCAGCGCGACCGCTTGATGATGCTCGAAGACGCCAAGCAGCTGCTCTGCAGTTCTGGCTACGAGGCTGTTGGCATGGATCACTACGCCCTGAGCGGCGACAGCCTGGCAGAGGCCGCCCGAGCTGGGCTGCTGCATCGCAACTTTCAGGGGTACACAACCGGTGGGGAGCTGGAGCTACTGGGGGTGGGGCCCACCGCCATCAGCCAATTCCCGCACCTATTCACCCAGAACGAACGGGACCTCAAGGCCTACACCCGGGCCCTCGAAGAGGGTCGCCTGCCCGTGGAGCGCGGTCTAGTGGTGAAGGATGCGGAGACCCTGGAGCGGCGCGAATTGATCCGTCAGGTGATGTGCGAATTCGCGGCAACCATCGACCTTGATCGCTTCAGTAGAGAGTGGCAAGAATTGCAGGAGCTGGCCAAAGATGGGTTAGTGAGACTGGAAACCAGCGGTCGGCTTGGCTTGCTCACAGTCACCACCTCGGGCCGCTGGCTGATCCGCAGCATCGCCGCGGTCTTTGACCCGCAACAGCAACAGCGCGCTTCTGGATCCCGCCTGGTTTAAGCCGTCACCAACCAGCGGCCAGCCGCCGCCAGCACCAGGGCTAAAGCCAATCCGCCCCAACGGCTCCAGCCGGCTGGCTGAAAACGGGGGATCAGCATGGCCGTGCCCCCCACTCCCACCAGCACGGCCGCGCTCTGACAAAAAGCGATCACATGGGTGTCGGCACTCCAGTGGGGCAAATCCGGCCAGCCGAAACTCACCGGCAACAACAGCCCCGCCTCCTGGAGCCCCAGCGGCAGGTGCCGGGCCACCAGCAAAGCCCAGAGCAATGGCAGCAGGTAAAGGGTGCTGGTGGAGAGAGCCAGCAGGCGGCGCAATGCCAGCCAGCCAAGGGACGGCAACGCCAGCGCCAGCAGGCCGATAGCAAGGCGCGCCAGCAATGGACCGGCCTGCAAACTCTCGGGCGCCAGCGGCAACCAGCCCAACAGCCGCTGCCAATGATGCAGGGTGACGCCGCCCGCCAGCACCAGGATCAGGCCCGCTTCTCCAGCGGGCGGATCCATCTCCCGCTGGAGATCGGCAGCCGGTGGCCTTAGGCGCAGCTGGACCGAACGATGGGGGCAGGCAGCGGCGCAGGTGAAGCAGAGCACGCAGTTGCGGTTGTCGGTGAGGTGGGCTGGATGGGTGCCAAGTGGACAGCCGGCGGTAGCCAGTCCCTCCCCCACCGCAGGCCCTCCTTTGAAGCAGCCGTAGCTGCTGCAGCTGCCACTGCAGGTGCCCGATTGGGCCCGCAATTCAGTCATGGCGAGCTTGGCGAAAAGGCCATTCATACCGCCCACAGGGCAGAGAAAACGGCACCAGAAACGCTTCTCGTAGAGCAGGGAGCCCAGCACCGCGCCGGCGGTGATCCCCAGCAACAGGCAACTGCTGAGCCAGGCGGTGTTCTCCAGATTTGCCAGCTCCTCCCAGAGAAGGATCCCAGCGAAGCCGGCGGCCAGCACGGGCGCGCCCCACTGGTCCAATTCACCCCGCGGCCAGGGCCTGGGCTGCCAACCCAGCCGCCGCGCCAGCCCCTGGGTGATCTCTCCCCAAACCATGAAGGGACAAACCGCACACCAGAATCGACCCACCAGGGGGTACGACAGCAATATCAGGGGCCACCACCACGCCCAGAACAGGTTGAGAGCGCCGTTGTGGTCCCGAGACTGCGGCCCTAGCCACAGCCATAGGTTCACGGCCACAAATAACCAGCTCACCACCCCAAACTTGAGGCCAGCCCAAAGCGAGGGCTGACGCAACAGCTGACGCAGGGATGGGCGCCAACGCCAGAGATCAAATCTCAACCGTTGCGGACGATTGGCTGTCCAGAACACGTCCTCAGGCAGCAGCACCCCCTGGGGGCTCTTTTTGTCACTGCCCTGCAGCCGCACCTGTTCCATGGCCCGAGCGATCAAGCCATCCAGCTCGCGCAAGTTGTTGGGAAAGTCGTAGTTCTGGAGTCGCCTCACCACCGCATCACTGACCTGCGGCAGCACCTCCCAACCGGCGCTACGGGCCTGCTGGCGCAGCCCATAGCGCAACCATTCGCCCAGGTCCTGGCGCCGCACCCGCAAAGGCGGCACCCGAATCAGATCGCAGACCTGATCAAAAGCAGGCAGGGCAGCCTCGGCGGTGAAAAACACCCTGCCGCCGAAATGGCGCGGTCTGCTGCCCTCCCCCGCACAGCTCCACTGCCCTGTGCGAGCCAGCTCCAGCAAGCTCAGCTGCAGGGACGGCTGCACCTGGTCGAGCTTGTCGATCAGCAGCGCACCATCTCCGAGGCACTCCAGCAAAGACCCGTCGCCATCACTGCCTGACTGGCCAAACAGGTTGGCGCCATCCGCCCGCAGCGTGGCCCCATCGAGGCGCACCAGCCACTGCCGGCGCGCGGCAGAGCCGAAATGAATCAGGGCCGCGAGGTTGTCCTTCTCCAGCCCCGGCTCGCCGCTGATCAACACGGCGCGCCCGGCGGAGTCAGCAGCAGCCTGGCGAATCTGCTCGCGCAGGCGCTTGGCATAGCGACTGCTACCCACCACACCCCGGCGCACCCGCCCCAGCAGGTAAGGGGCCAGCGTCAACAGGTGATCGGATAAATCCTGTAGCACCAGCGTTACCGATGATGGCCCCTTACACGCTGCCACGTCCAATGCGCAAAGGACATGGCGTGAACGCAGACCGAAGCGCTGCTGCTGCAAGCGTCAGCTTTGAATGGCGGGACCAGCCGCTGCAGCTGCTTGGAGCCAAGGCGGCGTGGGACCCCCAGCGCCGGACCTTATTAGTGGCGGATTTGCATCTGGGCAAGGCGGAAACCTTCCAGGCCCATGGCATTCCCCTGCCCAGTGATGGCGACGGCGCGACCCTCAATGGGCTCCTGGAGTTGGCCCATCAGCTGGAGCCCCAGCAGGTGGTGGTGCTGGGAGACCTGATCCACAGCCGCCTGGGGCTCACCGGCGAACTTCGCGCCAAGCTGGCTGCCCTACCGGAGCTGCTCGGCTGCAAGCTGCGCCTGATCGGCGGCAACCATTAGCAGGGCAGCTGGATCGAGGGGCTGCCGCAGGAGCCTTCCCAAGCCCTGGGACCCTGGTGGCTGAGCCACATTCCAGAGCCCCGGGCGGGCATGCTCAACCTCTGCGGCCACCTGCATCCAGTGGCGGTGGTGGGCCGGGGTGCCGATCGGCTGCGGCTGCCCTGCTTCAGCTACTGCAAAACCAGTGAGCGCCTAGCCCTACCCGCCTACGGCCGCCTGACCGGAGGCCATCCCTGCTCCCCAGGGGAACGGATCTGGCTGGTGGCAGAGGGGGCCATCGTTGATTGGCCTCAGAGCTCAAGGCAGCTAGACCGGCCCTGATCGGCTGATACTTCTGATTTAGCCCGCAGCCGCCAACGCCCGCACCACATCGCCGCGGGTGAGCACACCCACCGGGCGGCGCTCGCCATCCAGGACGAACAGGCGTTGGGTGCTGCGCTCATGCAGCAGGCCCGCGGCTGCCGGCAGGGGCAGCTCGGCGCTGCAGCTATGGGGGTGTTGGCCCATCACCTCGCCCACGGTGCTGCCCAGCACCTGATGCACCTCCTTGTCCCAGTTGAGCGGGTTGCGCAGGTAAATCACCGCATCGAGCAGCATCACGTAGGGGCCGGGCTGGAAGCCGCTTTCGCGCACCATCAGGTCTTGCTCGCTGAGCTCGCCCACCAAGGCGCCAATGCCATCCACCACCGGCAAACCGCTGATGTGGTGCTCGCTCATCAGCTTCACAGCATCCTGCAGGGGGGAATCGCTCGTGACGCTCAGCACCGGGGTGCTCATCACGGCGGACAAGGGCTGTTGCACCACGGGCAGGGATTCGAGTCATTCCATTCTGCTGCGGCAGCGACCGCCTGGGGTAAGCCCGGTTCAGGAGCGCAACCTGCTCACCGTCTCCATCCTTGGTCCTCCGGAGCCTGGAGCGGTGGCCCTGATTCGTTGTTCCAACCGATCTTGGAGGCCCTCAGCGGTTGTTGAACGGCGAGGGCTCTGCATTGATCAGCGCAGGGCGACGATCAGAACCGAGCCAAGCAGGAAGACGATCCCCAGGATGGACATCACCTTGCGATCGTCTTTGCGAATCTCCAGGACCTCTGCATCAGAGGGGGTATAGGTCGTTGTATACGACTTGATGGCACGGATCATAACCAAAAGGATCAGTGGATAAGCCAACAGATAAATTTTATCCATCAGCACCAAATAACCTAAATCCGGGATAGTATCTGAGTAGCTCTTTTGAAGAAAAATAGCTGCTAATAGTGATCCAAGCGGCAGGGCCAAGCGGGCATCAAGTGACTGGGGATAGACAAGCAATGCCACGAGAGCAGACAAAACGACAACCACCAGAGGAAGCATCAACTTCCACAGGAAAAAGCTGGCAGGCCGCTTTACAACCATATCAAACTGAGCCACTGAATAGTTTGAGGCCAATTCGATATCACCAAAATTTGAGCCATAGGAATGCTCAAGCGTCTCCGCCTTCCACCCTCCAAGCTTCCAGCCAGGGATTTGCAGTTTTTCACTAACCCCTTAAGAATCCCGATCTATAATATAGCTCAGCTCATTAAGGGCACCTCGAAAAATCGCAAGACCGCTCGATAGCGACCGAATTTGAATTATACTAAGGCTCCAAGATTACATGCTTTCCATGGGCCAGCGAGGTTTCTGGGACGAACAACAAAGAGTTGCAAAGCTCCAAGAGAAGAAGCCTGTTCTGACACGTCTTACTGAATCGATTCCTTGGGAATCATTCCGCCCTTTGCTTGATAAGGGCTATAGCCAAGAGCGCAAAAGCAATGCTGGCCGCAAACGGATAGATCCACTGATTCTTTTCAAGATGCTGGTGCTCCAGCAGCTATTCAATTTAAGCGATGAAGAGGTCGAATTCCAAGTAAATGACCGTCGTTCCTTCGAGAAGTTTGTTGGCCTTGGAGTGATGAATGACATACCAGATGCAACTACAGTGGCTTTCTTCAGAGAGCGCCTACGCAAGGCTGGGCAGGCGGCCGCGGCGGTTGCTGCATCAATCCTGGGGGCCGCGGTTCGAAGGCCAGTGGCACCGACAGGCTGAGGGAGCAGACCATGTTCAGCCAGAGCACCTGCAGGGCCGTGACCGGCAGCTCAAGCCCGAAAACCGCCCCCAACAGGATGGTCATTGAGGCGCTGCCATTCACCGGCAGCACGAAGGCGAGAGCCTTGCGCAGGTTCAGGTACACCGCCCGGCCCTCTTTTACGGCGGCCTCAATCGAGGCGAAGTTGTCGTCGGTGAGCAGCATGTCGGCAGCTTCCCGGGCCACTTCCGTGCCCCCCTGGCCCATGGCGATGCCGATGTCGGCCTGTTTCAGGGCTGGGGCGTCGTTGACGCCGTCGCCGGTCATGGCCACTACCGCCCCATCAGCTTGCAGGGCTTTCACCAGCGACAGCTTCTGGGCCGGTGCCACCCGGGCGAAGACGTCGTTGTGGCGAGCGCAATCCACCAGGGCGTCGTCGGCCAGGGCAGCCAGGCTGCGGCCATCGATGGCTCTCACCGTCTCCCCCTGGCCCAGGCCGAGTTGCAGGGCAATCGAGCGGGCGGTTTCGAGGTGGTCGCCGGTGATCATCTTCACGGTGATGCCCGCGGCCTGGCAGGCGGCCACGGCTTCGATGGCTTCTGGACGCGGCGGGTCGAGCATCCCCTGCAGGCCGAGAAAATCCAACCCCTCCTCCAGCAGTCGTGGGTGTAGCTGGTGTTGGTTGGTGTCCGTGCTGCCGATGGCGAAGGCCAGCACCCGTTGGCCCCGCTTGGCCATGGCGGCCACCGCTGCGGTGATCGAGGTCCCGTCGAGGGGTTCGGGCTGGCCGGCGGCGCTGAGCTGGCGACTGCAGCGGGCGAGCACCGCCTCGACCGAGCCCTTCATCAGCAGCCGATGGCTGCCATGCAGCGTGGCCATGTATTGCTGTTCCGATTCGAATGGAATCGCATCCCGTCGGGGGTGGGCATCGAGGGCCTGCTGCCGATCCAGGCCCACCGTTTGAGCGGCCTGCAGCAGGGCGGTTTCGGTGGGATCCCCCACCAGGCCCTCGCGCTGGCTCGGCCGCGCGTCGTTGCAGAGCAGTCCTGCCAGCAGGGTTTCGCGCAGGGCCACATTGCCGGCCAGGGGATCGGTGCTGGCTAGTGAATCGGTTTCGTCACCCTCGTCTGGGCTTCCATTGCCCGGCCACAGCGCTTCGAGGGGTACCAGTGCGCCGCCGGCGTAGATCTCCTGCACCGTCATCCGGTTCTGGGTGAGGGTGCCGGTTTTGTCGGAGCAGATCACTGTGGTGCTGCCGAGAGCTTCCACCGCCGGCAGTTTGCGGATAATCGCGTTGCGGCGGGCCATGCGATTCACTCCGATGGCCAGGGTGATCGTCACGATCGCCGGTAGCTCTTCCGGAATCGCTCCCACCGCCAGGGCCACCGCCCCGTCAAACATTTCGGCCGCGTCGCGACCGCGCAGCAGCCCCACCAGGAAGGTGAGGCCAGCCAGCACCAGCACCAGCTTCAGCAGGGTGTGGCTGAACCGGCGGAACTTGCGCGTCAGCGGCGTGCTGAGGTTCACCTGCTGCTGCATCGAGCTGGAGATCTGCCCCACCTCGGTGGCTGCTCCGGTGGCCACCACCAGGCCCAGGCCCTGCCCGCTGGTGACGAAGCTGCCCGCATAGACCATGCCCAGGCGTTCAGCCAGCGCGGCGTCCCGCTCCACCGTCGTGGTGTCCTTGGCCGCAGGCCGCGATTCACCCGTGAGGCTGGATTCGTCAACCTTGAGGTTGCGCGTCTGGAGCAGGCGCAGGTCTGCCGGCACCTTGTTGCCCGCCTCCAGGCTCACCAGGTCGCCCGGCACCAGTTGTTCGGACGGCAGGCGCTGGCGCTGGCCGTCGCGGATCACCTCCACTTCGGTGCGCACCGAGCGGGCCAGGGCGGCAATCGCCGTTTCGGCTTTGCTTTCCTGCACGTAGCCGATCAAGGCGTTGATCAAGGTGACGCTCCAGATCACCAGCGCTTCGCCGGGTTCTTGCAGCAGCGCCTTGATCGCCCCCACCACCAGCAGCGTGTAGAGCAGGGGATCGTGAAATTGCCCCAGAAATCGCCGCCAGGCTGGGGTGCCGCCTCCCTCGCTGAAGGCGTTGGTTCCCCAGAGTTTCCGGCGTTGCTCCGCTTCCGCGTGACTCAGGCCCCGGTCCAGGGGGGAGGCCAGGGCGGCGGCGACCTGGTCTCCCCGGAGGCTGTGGGCATCAACGGGCAGGTGGAGCATGGGCGCGCCTGGGGGGCGTCAGCCTTCGGGGAACAGCAGGCTGGCGAGTTCGTCGGCATCCACGTCATAGACGCGGGCGAGGCTGGTTTCGATGGCGCTGGTCACTTCGCCCGGCAGGAAGCGCATGGCGTTGAGGGCGTCGTCGGCGATCTCGTCGGTGAGCAGCTTCTCGTCGCCGCCCAGCTTTTCGTCGTTGATCACCGCCATCACCCAGCTCTGGTAGGCGTACACGAGATCGCCGAACTCCAGATCGGGGTCGTTGAAGTCGAGGGCCATGGATGCGGTCGGCACATGCCTGTGCAGTCTGCCCGCCGCTGAGCAGGATGGCAGGCATGAAGGCCACCAACCTGCAGGCAACGCTGTTCGATTTCGCCATCGGTGAGCTGGTGCGGCAGCACCGCGAGAGCTTCCAGCCGCTCTGGAGCACGGAGAGCTGGGCCAAGCTGATGATCTGGCTGTCGCTCAACTGCGGTTGCAGCGGCGACCGCGAGGGTCTGGAGGCCTTTGCGGCCGCCCTGGGCCCGGTGGTGACCACTCGGATGCGGCGCCTGTTCTTTGCGCGGGAGCTGGAGGATCTGGATCTTCAGGTGATGGCCGACCCCGCTGAGCAGCAGGTGCTGGTGATGCCTTTAGGCCCGCCTGGGCCGTTGGATCCCGCCCGGGTGGTCCAGGTCCTGGAGCGGGTGGGTTTGCTGCCGCGGGTTGTGAGCGACCCGGAGCGCTGGCAGGCGTTGGATGCCGTGGTGGCCATTCCCTGGGAGGAGCGCCCGTGATGGATCTGATTGCCCGCTACCGCAACACCGGATTTGAGGCCCTTGCCGATGGCGTGATGGCCTTTTTCGAGCGTCGCCCCGATCTCCAGTGCCCCGGCGTCGCCTTTGGGCCAGAGGGTGAGGCTGGTGGCGGCGAGCCCGCAAAAATCTCCACCGACATCAGCCTGGTGGCGATCGACCGCTCCGATCCGGAGGCCTTCGCCCTGGCGGAGGTGATCCTGCGGGGGGTTTCGGCGGGTCTGGGCCGCTACCTGGAGGAGCGCCCCCTATTTCGCGACTGCTGCCCGGAGCAGGAGTTGTTTGTGAACCCGATCTTCAACCTGCAGCGCTACGCACCGGGGGAGGGCTTCAAGCGCTGGCACTGCGACTGGACGATCAGCGACGAGGCCACCGAACCGGTGCACCGGGTGCTGGCTTGGATCCTCTACTGCAACGACGTGCCCGAGGGCGGCACGGAGTTCCACTGGCAGGAGCACCACGAGGAGGCGGAGCGGGGCAAGCTCGTGATCTTTCCGGCGGGCCCCTCCCACATTCACCGCGGCCGCGTCAGCCACAGCCACACCAAAACGATCGCCACCGGCTGGATCAACGCCGGCAGCCGGGAGGACTACCTGCGTCGGCTGGCCAGGAGCTAGTGGTTGTCGACGTTGGGCCGGTGCTGCTCGGGCGGCCACACCATCGAATACTCCACCTGCTGGGGGAAGGGGATTTCGATGCCCTGCTGTTTGAAGGCACGCCATATCTCCAGGTTCACGGCGCTGGAGATCACGGGGGCCTCGATCGGGTTGGCGATCCAGAAGCGCAGCCCGTAGTTGATCGCAAAGTCGCCATAGCTGAGCAACAGGCCCTTCGGCGCCGGCTCCGCCAGCACAGTGTCCACCCCTAGGGCCGTGGCCTCCAGCAGGGCGATCACCTGATGGGGGTCGTGGTGGTAGGCGGCGCCCACATCCACCTGGCAGCGGCGCATGCGGTCGCTGGCGGTGTAGCTAGTGGTCGCCTCCGTGAAGAAGGTCTGGTTGGGAATCAGCAGTTCGGCGTTGTCGCGGTCGCGCCAGAGCAGGGTGGCCCGCAGACCCAGTTTGCGCACTTCGCAGTGGTCGTCATCGAGCAGAAGCACCTCTCCGGGGCGCACCGAGCCCTCAAACAGCAGCCACAGGCCGCTCACGAAGTTGGAGAACACCTCCTTGATGCCGAAGCCAAGGCCCACCGACAGGCCCACCGACAGGCCGCCGGCCACGGCGATCAGGGCGGTGGTGTTGAGGCCCAGGTGCATCCCCACGCCCACCAGCCCCAATCCCACAACGGTGTAACGCAGCATCAACTCCATGGCTTTACGGCTGCCATCGCTCAAGCCCACTGCTCGCTGCACCAGCCAGGCCACGCCCGCCGCCGGTGGCCCCGAGCCCACCAGCACCAGGTAGGTGATCAGCCCGGCATTGAACAGCTTGCCCGCATCGACGGGCGCCCCCAGCACGCTGCCCAGGGGGGCTACGGCCAGATCCCTGATGCTGTCGAGGCTGCTGATCAGCATCAGGGCCGCCAGCAGCAGATAGGCGGGCCGCAGCAGGCGGCTGTCAAGTTGCCGCGCCGTTTCCGTGCCGAGGCGGCGTTGCAGCAGGGGCTGCAGCAGGTTGAGGGCGTACCAGCCCAGCCAGAGCATGCCCAGCTGGCCGCTGAGTCCGTAGGGCAGCCCCAGCAGGGCCAGCAGCAGGCAGCTGGTCGCCAGCACCACAAGGGCCAGGGGGGTGTAGGCCCGCGGCCGCAGCTGGCGTAGCCAGTTTCGGCGGGCTGCAAACCGCCGCAACACCATTAGCCCGATCACCACAGCCAGTTGCAGCAGCACGGCGGGCCGCTCCAGATAGCCCAGCCAGCCCAGCACCTCCAGCAACAGCTCCCTCATGGCCGGTTCCGCAGGATCGCCACCAGGCTCTGGCCTGCCTTGCTGGGCGGCACCTCCCCAAACACCAACGTGGTGAGCAGGGTCTGGATCTTGTCTAACCGGGGATCGTTGCTGTGAATGAGTTCCCCCAGGGTGTTGGTCTGGCTGCCCTGTTCGGTCGAGGTCACCATGGCGCGAAGCGTCGCCGAGCTGCTCACCGGCACCCTCACGAAGCGGTTGGCTGGCAGCACCACCTGGGAGCCCAGGGTGAGATTCCTCTGGCTCAGGGGGTTCACGCTGAAGCGGCTGAAGGCCAGGGCCCGCTCGCGGCTGCTGCGGCTGGCGTTGGTGCCGAGGGCCAACACCCGCAGCTTGTTGATTGGACTCGCATTACCCCCCTCGCCCCCCGGCAGGGGCGCCACCCCGAGCCCATCCCCCAGGGTTTTGCGCAGCCGGGGTATGGCCGAGCTGCGACAGGGGAACCAGTCGAGCCGGCCCGCCTGGAATTCCGCCTCTGCCGAGGAGTGACTGGCGTAAAAGGTCACCCGCAGTTTGTTGTTGGCGTTTTGCAGCCAGGTGAGCCAGCGCTCGATCGCCTGCTGCTGGGCCCCGCTGGGTTGCCTACCGGCAGCGGCTGTATCGATGGCGTCGATCGCACCAAGGCTGCCGACTGTCCAGAAGAGGTTGTAGGCCTCCATCGAGAGGCCCACGGGATGGCCCTTGGCACTGGTGTCGAGCAGCTGCTGCAGGGTGGTTGGAGCGGCGTCAAGTCGCCTGCGGTTGAAGCAGGCCAGCTGGGTCTGCACCAGCAATGGCAGCCCGGCCAGTTCTCCGGAGGAGTTGCGCAGCCGATCGAGCACCTGGGGATCGAACGGGTTGAGATCCACTTCAGTTCGCGGGAAGGGCGCGATCACACCTGCATCCAACAGCTGCACGGCCATGTCCCCGTTGATCAGCAGCAGATCGGGGCCCAGCCCGGCCCGGTTGCGGCGTTGGATCGCCCAGGCCAGTTGCTGTTCGGGGTAGAGGCTGACCTGAAATCGGGTGTTGGGGTAAAGCTGCCTGTAGCCAGCTTCTAAATAACCCAGTCGCTGCCGGGTGTCGGCGAGCAGGTTGGCGTCGATCGTTTCATCGGGGTTCACCTCCACCCCGAGGTAAAGCACGTTGGGCAGCCCATCGCTTGCGCGGCAACCGAGCAGCAGTAGTGAGGCCAGCACAGCTAGGCAGCGCCATGCCACGCGTCGTGTCGCCTGTGAGGGGGCCGGGGGATGCGGCATGGCCTTGTTCTGCGGGCTCATCATCCCTGGCCTCGGCCCGTTTTGCGACCATGGCCCGAGTGCCCGTGCCTGCCGCCGTGACCGAGCTGTCTGCCCCAGCCCCAGAAGCGGCCCTGCCCAAGACCGTCGCAGCCGAAGGGCTGCCCAAGACCTACGACCCGGCCGGCACCGAGAGCCGTTGGCAGCAGGCCTGGGAGAGCAGCGGTGCCTTTCACCCGGATCCTGCGGCGGAGGGAGAACCCTTCTCTGTCGTGATTCCGCCGCCGAACGTGACCGGCAGCCTGCACATGGGCCACGCCTTCAACACGGCCCTGATCGACACGATCGTGCGCTTCCAGCGCCTGCGTGGCAAAAACGTGCTCTGCCTGCCCGGCACCGACCATGCCTCGATCGCCGTGCAGACGATCCTCGAGAAGCAGCTCAAGGCGGAGGGCAAACGCAAGGAAGACCTGGGCCGCGAGGCCTTCCTGGAGCAGGCCTGGGAGTGGAAGGCCCAGAGCGGCGGCACGATCGTGGGCCAGCTTCGGCGCCTGGGCTACTCGGTGGACTGGCGGCGGGAGCGCTTCACCCTCGATGCTGGTTGCAGCGCCGCGGTGATCGAGGCCTTCAACCGCCTGCATGAGCAGGGGCTGATCTACCGGGGCGAATACCTGGTGAATTGGTGCCCCGCCTCGGGATCGGCGGTGAGCGATCTGGAGGTGGAGATGAAGGAGGTGGACGGTCACCTCTGGCACTTCCGTTATCCGCTCAGCGAGGGCGGGGGCTGCCTTGAAGTGGCCACCACCCGGCCCGAAACCCTGCTGGGCGACACGGCCGTGGCGGTGAACCCCAAGGACCCGCGCTACGCCGCCCTGGTGGGCCAGACCCTCACCCTGCCGCTGGTGGGGCGTGAGATCCCGATCGTGGCCGACGACCACGTGGATGCGGAGTTCGGAACGGGGTGCGTGAAGGTGACCCCGGCTCACGACCCCAACGACTTCGCGATTGGCCAGCGCCATGCGTTGCCGCTGATCACGGTGATGGCCAAGGACGGCTCGATGAACGAAGCCGCCGGCCGCTTCGCCGGGCTGGATCGCTTTGAGGCTCGCCAGGCGGTGGTGGCGGCGATGGAGGCGGAGGGTTTCCTCGTGAAGGTGGAGCCCTACCGCCACAGCGTGCCCTTTTCCGATCGCGGCAAGGTGCCGGTGGAGCCGCTGCTCTCCACCCAGTGGTTTGTGCGCACCGAGCCCCTGGCCGCCCGCTGCCGGGAGGCGCTGGATGCTGCTGCCACCGGCCCCGAACCCCGCTTCGTGCCGGAGCGCTGGAGCATGGTGTACCGCGACTGGCTCACCGACATCCGCGACTGGTGCATCTCCCGTCAGCTGTGGTGGGGCCACCGCATCCCGGCCTGGTTTGTGGTGAGCGAAACCGGCGGCCTCATCACCGACAGCACCCCCTATGTGGTGGCGCGGGATGAGGTGGAAGCCATGGCGAAGGCCGAGGCGCAGTTTGGCGGCGGCACACATGCCCACCCGCTGGTGCTGGAGCAGGACCCCGACGCCCTCGACACCTGGTTTTCCAGCGGTCTCTGGCCCTTCTCCACCCTCGGCTGGCCCGATGCCGATGCCGCCGATCTGGAGCGCTGGTATCCCACCAGCGTGCTGGTGACGGGCTTCGACATCATCTTTTTCTGGGTGGCCCGGATGACGATGATGGCCGGCGCCTTTACGGGTCGGATGCCCTTTCGGGATGTGTACATCCACGGCCTGGTGCGGGATGAGCAGAACCGCAAGATGAGCAAATCGGCGGGCAACGGCATCGACCCGCTGCTGCTGATCGATCGCTACGGCGCCGATGCGCTGCGCTTCGCCCTGGTGCGGGAGGTGGCCGGTGCCGGCCAGGACATCCGCCTCGACTACGACCGCAAATCCGACACCTCCGCCACCGTGGAGGCCTCGCGCAACTTCGCCAACAAGCTCTGGAACGCCACCCGTTTCGCCCTGATGAACCTGGGCGGCGAGACGCCCGCTTCGCTGGGCGACCCGGATCCCGCCTCCCTGCAACTGGCCGACCGCTGGATCCTCTCGCGCCTGGCCCGCGTCAACCGTGAAACCGCCGAGCGCTACGAGGGCTACGGCCTGGGCGAGGCCGCCAAGGGGCTCTACGAGTTTGCCTGGAATGAGGTGTGCGACTGGTATCTGGAGCTGATCAAGCGTCGGTTGCAGGTGCCGGCGGATCTGGAAGGGGCTGCCCGCGAGGCGGCCCTGGCCGATCAGTGCACCGCCCGCCAGGTGTTGGCCAAGGTGTTGAACGCGCTGCTGGTGATGCTGCATCCGCTGATGCCGCACCTCAGCGAGGAGCTCTGGCATGGCCTCACCGGTGAGAGCGAGGCCACCTTCCTGGCCCTCCAACCCTGGCCGACGCTGGATGCCGCTTCGCTCAACGACCAGCTGGAGGCGAGCTTCGCCGAGCTGATCGAGGCGATTCGGGTGGTGCGCAACCTGCGGGCCGTGGCGGGCCTCAAGCCGGCCCAGCCGGCGCCGGTGCAGTTCGTCACCGGCCGCGGCGCGCTGGCCCAGCTGTTGCAGGAGGCCACCGCCGATATCACCACCCTCACCCGTGCCGAGAGCGTGGCGGTGCTCGATCCCGCCACCGCCGAGGCTGCCCGCGGGGGCGCTGCCGGTCAGCGGACCCTGGCCGGGGTGTGTGGCGAGCTCCAGGTGCTGCTGCCCATTGAGGGCCTGGTGGATCTCGATGCCCTGCGGGGCCGGCTGGAGAAGGATCTCGCCAAGGCCGAGAAGGAGATCGCCGGCCTGGCGGGCCGCCTGGCCAATCCCAACTTCGCCGGCAAGGCGCCGCCGGAGGTGGTGGTGGAGTGCAAGGCCAACCTGGCCGAAGCCCAGGCCCAGGCGGAACTGGCCCGCAAGCGCCTGGCGGAGCTGGGCTGAACGCTTAGGATGTATGCGTACATCCAGCTCAGCTTCCTTGGGTTCCGCCATGGCCACCACCCGGCTGTTCCGTAATGGTCACTCCCAGGCCGTGCGTATCCCTGCAGAGCTGGCCTATGGGCGCAGTGATCTGGAGCTGGAGATCGAGAGGGTGGGAGACGAGTTGAGGATCCGGCCAGCCGGGCGTCCCATTCGCGGCGCCTTGGCCGCTCTCTCCCGGTTTTCAGCCGATTTCATGGCCGATGGCCGCGGCGATCAGGAGCAGGCCGATCGGGAGGCCCTGTGACCATTCGGCCCCTCTATCTGCTCGACACCAACATTTGTATCTATCTGATGAAGGATCAGCCGCCACAGGTGTCTGATCGCTTCGCTGCCTGCCGGGTGGGGGAGGTGGTGATCTCAGCCATTACGGCAGCGGAGCTGGAGTTCGGCGTGGTGGCCTCCGGCGCGGAGGCGGATCGCAACCGCCAGGCCCTGGAACAGTTTCTGCTGGAGGTGCCGGTGCTGCCCTTCGATCGCCAGGCGGCCCGCGCCTACGGCCCTGTGCGCTGGGCGACGCGGCTACGCCGCCGCGATGCTCTCGACAAGCTGATCGCCGCCCATGCGCTTGCGCTGGAGGTGGTGCTGGTCACCAACAATCCCTCGGATTTCCAGGCCTACCCGGATCTGGCGATTGAAAACTGGGTGGACAGCTGATCAACCACATCCAGCAGCCACCAGAGCTACACGTGGGTATCGAGGAGCACCCTCACTGCAGGGCTGAGAAGACCTGAGCATCCAGCACCGAGTTCCCTCGTTCAGCTCGAACCAACCTGAGCCACGCAGGCCTATCAAGGGGGGTGATCCGCTGGCGGCACGCCGATGCGGCTGATTTGCACCTCTTCTCCCCCGGCTTCCACTTGCCGGATCAGCTCCAGACAGTGGGCGCGGAACTGGGTGACCGAAACGTCCATCAAATCAGCTTGATGGCCTTTTTGTGCCGTCACCAAGCGGTCGGCCTTGCACCAGCATGGGGGCGTGTTGCCTGACGCATCGCGCTGACCCCAGACCTCCTTCCGCCGGCGTGGCTGCCACAGCTGCTTGAGGCGTTGCGCTCCCCCTGGGGGGCGGCGGCCTTCGTGCCGCTTTATGCCCTCTGGGTCACCCTTCTGCTTCCCGGGGTGTGGGCCTCGATGCTGGCCGGAGCCCTGTACGGACCCTGGTGGGGCAGCCTGATTGTGTTTGTGGGGGCTTGCCTCGGGGCGGAGGCGGCCTTCCTGCTCGGCCGCACCTGGCTGCGTGGCTGGGCCCGGCAGCGGCTGAGCGCTGTGCCCAAGCTTTTGGCGATCGAGCAGGCGGTGAGTCGGGAGGGCTTGAAGCTGGTGCTGCTCACCCGGCTCTCGCCTGTATTTCCCTTTTCCCTGCTCAACCTCGCCTACGGCCTCAGCGACGTGAGCCTGCGCGACTACTCGATTGGTCTGATCGGCATCGTGCCCGGCACGATTCTGTTCTGCGGCCTGGGGGCCCTGGCCGGCGATGTGGCCCGCTTTGGCGAGGTGCTCTCCGGCCAGGCTGATCCCGGCACCTGGGCCCTGCGGATTGTGGGGCTGCTGGCCACCGTGGTGGTGGTGTGGCTGGTGGGCCGGGCGGCTCAACGGGCGCTTCAGGAGCCCGGAGATTCGGGCTGATCTGCGCTCTCTGCCTGGTCCGGATCGGGCAGGTTCCAGTCGCGCAGGGCGGCGATCAGCACAAACCAGGCCAGCCTTAGCTTTGCCGGCAGCCCGGAGCGGTTCGCCAGCTCGGCATATTGGGCCCGGCCGCAGGGCGCCTTGATCCAGCGATGGATCGACGGCCGTTCAGCGCCAGGCTCTGGGGTGGGCAGGGTCATGGCCGAAGCAGCGCCGGGGATCTGAGTCTGGCCACCCTGCCTAGGTTGCGAGGGTTGCTGCGCCGCTGCAAGCCAAACCATGCTGGATGCCTCGCCTCATGCGCAGACCGCCGCTGCCGTGCTGCAGCAGCTCGGCAGTGACCCCGCTGAGGGCCTTGCTGCCGCCGAGGTGGCGCGGCGCTGTGAGCGCTATGGCCGCAACGAACTGGCCGAGCCGCCGACCCAGCCGGGATGGCTGAAGCTGCTGCTTCAGTTTCACCAGCCCCTGCTCTACATCCTGTTGGTGGCGGGTCTGATCAAGGCTCTGCTGGGCTCCTGGACCAACGCCCTGGTGATCTGGGCCGTCACGCTGATCAACGCCGTGATCGGCTACATCCAGGAGGCTCGGGCTGAGGGGGCGATTGCGGCCCTGGCCCGCTCGGTGAGCACGGAGACCACCGTGTTGCGCGACGGCCAGACCCTGCGCATCCCCTCCCGTGATCTGGTGCCGGGCGATGTGGTGCAGTTGGCCGCGGGCGACAAGGTGCCGGCGGACCTGCGGTTGGTGGAGGTGCGGGATCTGCAGGTCGATGAGTCGGGGCTCACGGGGGAATCGCTGCCGGTGCTGAAGGACCTGGCCCCCCTCCTATCCGATACGCCCCTGGCCGACCGTCGCTGCATGGTCCACGCCGGCAGCTTCGTGACCTCCGGTCAGGGGTTTGGGGTGGTGGTGGCCACCGGTGATGCCACCGAGATGGGGGCCATCTCCCAGTCGTTGCAGCAGCGCAGCAGCTTGAGCACGCCGCTCACGCGCCGTTTTGCCCGCTTCAGTCGGGTGCTCCTTTATTTCATCCTGGCGGTGGCGGCTCTCACCCTGGCGATCGGCCTGGGCCGCGGCCAGCCCTTTGCCGAGGTGTTTGAGGCGGCGGTGGCTCTGGCGGTGAGTGCGATCCCCGAGGGCCTGCCGGCGGTGGTCACGATCACCCTGGCGATCGGCGTGAACCGGATGGCGGCCCGCCACGCCATCATCCGCAAGCTGCCGGCGGTGGAGGCCCTGGGCAGTGCCACGGTGATCTGCTCCGACAAGACCGGCACCCTCACCGAAAACCAGATGACGGTGCAGGTGGTGGAGGCCGGCGGCGTCAGCTATCGCGTCACCGGAGGCGGCTACAGCCCCCATGGCGACCTGCTCGATGCCAGTGGTGCGGTGGTGGATCCCCTGCCCGACCCCCTGGATCAGCTGCTGCGCTGCGGCGTGCTCTGCAATGACGCCCGCCTGATGCAGGAGCACGGCAACTGGAGTTGCCAGGGGGATCCCACCGAGGGGGCCCTGTTGGCGGCGGCGGAGAAGGCTGGCCTCACCCGGGCAGGGCTAGAGGGTCACTGGCCGCGGCTGGACGTGCTTCCGTTCGCCTCCGACCACCAGTACATGGCCACCCTCCATGACGGGGACGACAGCGAGCGGCTGCTGCAGGTGAAGGGCTCGCTCGAGGCCCTGCTGCCCCGCTGTGCCGGCATGCTCGCCGCCGATGGTGCGGTTGTGCCCGTCACGGTCGCGGCGATCCAGGAGCGGGTGGATGCACTGGCCGGCAAGGGACTTCGCCTGATCGCCTTTGCAGCCAAGCGCCTGCCCCACCACCGTCACGACCTCAGCCACGAGGATGTGGAGAGCGGTCTGGTGTTCCTCGGCCTGCAGGGCATGCTCGACCCGCCGCGGCCGGAGGCAATCGCGGCGGTGGCGGCCTGCCAGCGGGCCGGCATCTCGGTGCGGATGATCACCGGCGACCACGCCGCCACTGCGGCTGCCATTGCCGCCCGCATGGGCTTGGGCGGTTCGGAACCGGCCAGCCAAGCCAGCGAGGCCGAACCTCTGCGGGCCTACACCGGCCGTGACCTGGCGGCGATGGATTCGGCCCAGCTGGCCGCCGCCGCCGCCGCTGGCCAGGTGTTTGCCCGGGTGGCCCCGGCTCAGAAGCTGGAGCTGGTGAAGGCGCTGCAGGCCCAGGGGGAGGTGGTGGCCATGACCGGAGATGGCGTCAACGACGCCCCGGCGCTCAAGCAGGCCGACATCGGCATCGCCATGGGTCAGGGCGGCACGGAGGTGGCCCGGGAGGCGTCCGACATGCTGCTCACCGACGACAACTTCGCCTCGATTGAGGCGGCGGTGGAGGAGGGGCGCACGGTGTATCGCAACCTGCGCAAGGCGATGGCCTTCCTGCTGCCGGTGAACGGCGGTGAGTCGATGACGATCCTGATCAGCGCCCTGCTGGCCCGCGATTTGCCGATCCTGGCCCTGCAGGTGCTGTGGCTCAACATGATCAACTCGATCACGATGACCGTGCCCCTGGCCTTTGAGCCCAAGGCGCCCGACACGATGATCCGGCCGCCGCGGGATCCCCATGAACCGCTGATCACGCCCCGGCTGCTGCGGCGCATCCTGGTGGTGTCCGCCTTCAACTGGGTGCTGATCTTCGGGGTGTTCGAGTGGGTGCGGATCGGCGGTGGCAGCCTGCAGCTGGCCCGCACGGCGGCGATTCAGGCGCTGGTGGCCGCCCGGATCATCTACCTGCTCAGCATCAGCCAGCTGGGCCGCAGCCTGGCCGCGCGGCTGCTGGGCCAGGCCGGGTCGGTGGCCCGGGGCCCCCAGCTGCTGCTGGGGATCGGCCTGGCCGTGCTGCTGCAGGTGGTGTTCAGCCAGTGGCGGCCGATGAACAGCCTGTTCCAGACGGCGCCGATCGGGCTCACCGAGCTGGGGGCGTGTGGCTTGGCGATGGTGGCGATGCTGCCGGTGGCCTGGCTGGCCAACCGGCTCGATCCCAGCGCCTAATCGAGGGGGTCAGGCAGCCAGCAGCGCCTTGAGCCCCGCCTCATCCAGCACCGCCACCCCGAGGCTCTCGGCCTTGCTGAGCTTGCTGCCGGCTTCGGCGCCGGCCACCACGTAGCTGGTTTTCTTGCTCACCGAGCTGCTCACCTTGCCGCCGGCGGCCTCGATCAGGGCCTGGGCCTGGCTGCGGCTCATCGACGGCAGGGTGCCGGTGAGCACAAAGGTCTGGCCCTGCAGCGCCGCGCCGCCGCTGTCGTGGGCCCGCGCGGCGGCCTCCGCCAGTTCGGGTTCGGTGGCCGCCAGGGAGAAGCCCAGTGCCTCCAGCTGCTCCAGCAGCCGCTGGTTGGCGGCGGTGGCGAACCACTGCTGCAGGCTCTCGGCGATCTGTTCACCGATGCCGAACACGGCGGTGATCGCCTCAGGCGTGTTGGCAGCGGCGGTGGTGAGATCAGCAGCACTGGGGAAGGTCTGGGCCAGGGCCTTGGCGTTCACCTCGCCCACGTGGTGGATGCCGAGGCCGTAGAGCTGGCGGTGCCAGGGCTGTTGTTTTGAGGTGGCCAGGGCGGCCACCAGGTTCTCGGCGCTTTTCCCCCCCATGCGCTCGAGGCTGGCTAGCAGCGCTGCATCGAGGCGGTAGAGGTCGGCGATCGAGTGCACCAGGCCCCGATCCACCAGCTGTTCGATCAGCTTGCTGCCGGCGCCATCCACATCCAGGGCCGCCTTGCTCACCCAGTGGCGCAGGGCGCCGCGCAGGATCGCCGGGCAGCTGCTGTTCACGCAGCGGGTGGCCGCTTCCCCCTCCTCGCGCACCAGCTCTGCGCCGCATTCGGGGCAGACGTGAGGCAGCTCCAGCAGGGTCGCGCCGGCGGGCCGCAGCTCCGGCAGCACCCGCACCACCTCGGGGATGATCTCGCCGGCCTTGCGCACCACGATCGTGTCGCCGGCGTGCAAATCCAGCTCTGCCAGCCGATCGGCGTTGTGCAACGTGGCCCGGCTCACCGTGGTGCCGGCCAGGGGCACCGGCTCGAATTCGGCCACGGGCGTCACCACCCCGGTGCGGCCCACCTGGCAGCCCAGCCGTAGCAAACGGCTCGGGGCCTCCTCGGCGGCGTATTTCAGGGCGATCGCCCAGCGCGGAGCCTTCTGGGTGAAGCCCGCGTCGGCCTGCAGGCGCAGGTCGTTGAGCTTCACCACCACGCCGTCGGTGGCGTAGGGCAGGGCCTTGCGGCCCTCATCCCATTGGGCGAAAAACCCCTCCACCGCCGCTAGATCCGGCAGCAGCGCCGCGTTGGGGTTCACCTTGAAGCCGGCGGCCTGGAGCCATTGCAGCGCCTCCCACTGGCTGGTGGGTCGCGGCGGATCGCCCCCGTTCGCGCCGTCCGCTCCGGGCTGCCAGTCGTCGGGTAGGTGCAGGGTGTAAGCGAAGAAATCCAGCCGCCGGGCGGCCACCACCCGCGGATCGAGCTGGCGCAGGGTGCCGGCGCAGGCGTTGCGGGGGTTGGCGAACAGGGCTTCGCCGCGTTGGCCCCGCTCGGCGTTGATCGCCGCGAAGGTGCCATCGGGAATCAGGGCCTCGCCGCGCACCTCCACCCAGGCCGGCGGGTGCTCCAGCTGCAGCCGCAGCGGCACGCTCTGGATCGTGCGCACGTTGGCGGTGATCTCCTCGCCCCGCTCGCCATCGCCGCGGGTGGCGGCCCGCACCAGCAGGCCCTGCGCGTAGCTCAGCGCCAGGGCGTTGCCGTCGATCTTCAGCTCGCCCACCATCGCCAGTTGGGGCAGGGGCATTCCAGGCTCGGGCGTGCGGTCGAGCACCTTGAGCAGGCGGCCATACCAGGCCTCCAGCTCCTCGAGCGAAAAGGCGTTGTCGAGGCTGAGCAGGCCGATGCGGTGCTCCACGCTGCTGAAGCCCTCGGCCGGGGCACCGCCCACCCGCTGGGTGGGGCTGTCGGGGCTGACCAGCTCCGGCTGAGCGGCCTCGAGCTCCTGCAGCTCCCGGTAGAGCCGGTCGTAGACGGGATCCTCCAGGTCGGGGGCATCCAGCACGTAGTAGGCGTGGGCGGCACGCTGGAGCAGCTGGCGCAGCTCCTCCGCGCGGGCCTGATCTGACGTCACAGCGAGGGGCTCAGGCGGCGGCCAGCTTGGTGATGCGATCGACGCGCCACTGCTCCTCCACCTTCACGAAGGTGAAATCCAGCGGCAATTCGTCGTTGCCGTCGCTCTTGAGCTTCACGGTGAGGATCAGCTGGCCGTCATCGAGCCGGGGCCGGCCGGATTTGAGGTTGCGGTATTTGTTGAGCTGCAGCCCCGCCAGGAAGCGGATGAACTGCTGCCGGTTCACATGGGAGCGGTAGTTCTTGGTGGTGAGCAGGTAGGCGCCATCCACCTGGCCGCTGGCCACCTGGGTGAAGAACTGCTTGATCAGGGGGTTGATGCCGCGGGCGCTGAGCACCAGCTTCACCGCCGTGACCGTCCAGTAGAGGAGCAGGGTCCCGGCCCCAGCCAGCAGGGCCTTGGTGCCGATGTCGCGGGTGAGACCCCAGTCCATCTCGAAATAAATTGCGTTGACTGGGCCAGAGTCTGACTGACTGCCAAGCCGGCATGCCCCTCGAGCCCCTGCTGCCGCTGTTTCACCGTCTGGATCGGGAGCACTTTGACGGCTCATTGGCGCCCGCTGGCCAGCGGCTGGTGGAGCTGCGCTGGAGCGACGGCCGCATGCGCCGCACGGCAGGGATGTATCGCTTCGGTCGGCACGCCGATGGACGGCGCCTCTGCGAGATCGTGCTGTCGCGGCCCCTGCTCGACCCCCTGCCCCGCGCGGCCACCCTCAGCACCCTCTGCCACGAAATGATTCACGTTTGGGTGGATCGGGTGGTGGGCGCCCAGGAGGTGCACGGCCCCCAGTTCAGGGCCCGGATGGCCGCCATCAATGCGGCCCAGAGCGAGTTTCAGGTGAGCATCCGCCACCGCTATCCCCTGCCTGCCAGCACCACGCCGCCCCGCTGGTTGGCCTGCTGTCCTATCTGCGGCGTGCAAGCGCCCTACCGACGCCGGGTGAAGGGCCTGGCCTGCCGCTTGTGCTGCGAGCGGCTCCATGGCGGGCGCTGGCATGCCAGCTGCCTCTTGCACTTTGAGCAAGCGGCCTAGGTTCACGCCAGCTCGGCATCGCCATGGGCGTGTTCCTCTGGACCCTGGAATTTGGCGGGCTCACCATCGCCCTGGTTGGCCTGGGTCGCGAGCGCTGGTTGGCGGGCCGGCACCGCTAGCTCTAGCGCTAGCTGGATCCCTAACCTGGATCCATGCCTGAGTTTCGGTCTGATCCGGTTGAGCAGCGTTTTGACCGGCTGGTGAGTGCGGGCCGGCAGCTGGTGGATGGGGTGTCCGGCGCCCGGCCTGGCTCCCGCTCAGGTGCGCGCACGGCGCCCCGCGGCGATGGGCGCCGTGCGCGGCTGGATGGTTTGGGGGATGGCTTGGGTCGTTGGGTGGAAAACAAGCTCGATTGGATCCTCGAAGACGACGACGACTGGCGTGAGCCCTGGCAGGAGACGAGGCCGGAACCCAAGTTCGAACCCCGACCCGAACCCCGACCCGAATCCAGGTCGCAAGCCAGTGCCGCTGGGCCCTCGCGTCGCCGCCCCCTCGATGCCATTTCCCGTCGCACCACGGCTGCCCAGCCAGCTGATCCCTCCGAGTGGCCCGACGACGACACCTTCACGCTGCCCCGTTGGCAGCGGCAGGCCTCCAGCAGCCGATCGGCTTCCAGTGCCTCGCCCTCTGACGGCCGCCCTGCTGCAGGAGATGGTGCAACCCCTGGCCGGGCCCTGCCCCGCTCCACCCGGCGCCGGGCCTAGCCAGGATTCCTCACTAGCCTTGCCTCAGTGGCAAACGGTGCGATGGGCAGCCTTGTGGTGGTGGGGTTTCCCAAGGCTGAGGAGGCCGAGCAGGTGCGGCGGGAGCTGGTGGACATCCAGCGCGAGCAGCTGATCGCCCTCGAGGATGCTGTGGTGGTGGAGCACAACAGCGAAGGCCAGGTGCACCTGCGTCAGGCGATCAACCTCACCGCAGCCGGCGCCCTCGGCGGCGGCTTCTGGGGCACCCTGGTGGGCCTGCTGTTTCTCAACCCGTTGCTCGGTGCAGCTGTGGGTGCGGGCGTGGGCGCGGCCTCCGGCTCCCTCTCGGACATCGGCATCAACGATGGCTTCATGCGGGAGTTGGGCGAGACCCTGCCCCGCGGTAGTGCGGCCCTGTGCCTGTTGGTGCGCGAAGCGACGCCGGATCGGGTGATCGAGCGCCTGCGCGCCCATGCCCCTCACGCCAAGCTGCTGCGCACCAACCTCAGCCACACCGACGAGGATCAGCTCCGCGAACTGCTGGAGCGGGCCCGCCTGCAGGCCGAGGCCCTGCGCTTGGGTTGAGCGTGTCGGCTGGGGGTGCGGGCTACCACCTGAAAGCTGCAGCCCCGTTGCTGCAGTTCCAGGTTCACCGGCCGCACCAGCTCCTGGGGTAGGTCGCTCGCCATTTCTTCGGCGGAGGTGCTGATCGCAGGTGAGCCCTGTATGAGGGCCACCAGTAGGTCGGCCCACTGGCCTACCAAATGATGTTCGGCCATGGGACGTAGACCCTGCTGCTGCAGCAGTGGGCTGCAGCCCTGCGCATTCCAAACGGCGCTGGGGTTGGGGGACTGGGGATGGTGTTGGTAGGCCAGGCCTTGGCGCAGGGCGCTGGGGCTGGGGGCGCCGTTGCCCTGACGCAGGCCGGCCTCGCTGAGTAGCCGGCCGCAGTGCACGGCGGAAATGCCATAGATCCGGCCGAGGTCGGTCAGGCTCAACCAGTGGGCCTGCGCCGGATTGGCAGCAGCCGGGGTGGAGGTGGTCGGCGTGGGGGTGGTCATGGCCCGGTCTCCCGGCGCAAGTGGCCCCATGCTGGGTAGAGCATGACCTGCGTCAATCCGTTAAGCCCTTATTGCTGCAAGCCGTTACCGAGTTTGCAAACTGTTATGGCGTTCTGGTGCGGTTTGCAACGGGCCCCAGCCAGTGTTCCAGCTCCGGCGAGAACACCTCCCGGATCACGGTGAGTTCTTTCCCACCGCGGAAGAAGCGGTAGTGGCGGCTCCAGAACGGCCCCGCCTGACCAAAGCGCTCCTCCAGCCAGGGAGCATCCACCTGGGCCAGCCCATCCACCTCGCGAAACAGTTCGGCCCGATGGCTGGTGAGGCTGCGCCAGATCGGCTGCTCCCGCTCCTGCAGGTAGGCATCGGCCTGCTGTTGGTTCCACCAGCTCTCGGCCCAGGCCAGGGTTCGGCTACCGCAGCGCAACCACACCTGACGCCGCAGCAGCGGCCCGTCCAGCTCGGCGATCTCTGGAGGTGGCGGGGAGCTGGTGGGTAGCCGGGCGCCATCCGGATCAGGGGCCACAGGTTCCGGTGCCATGGCGATCAACTCGATCTCCACCGGCTCGCCCGTGAGCGACTCCAGGTGTCGGGTGGGGCTGCCATCCCCCAACAAGAGCAGCCGCCACGGTCCGCTCAGGCGTTGATCACCTGTGGCCGTGCTGCCATCGCTGAGGTTCAGCTGCCAGCGGGGATGGGGGGAAGGCAGAAGCCCCGCGTTGCCGCGACTGGTTTCCATCGGCTGATTCTGGCGGCGGGAGCCGGTCCGCTGTGCTGGCCCGGGTAGCGTTGTTACCCCTGGGTGCTGGCGGTGCTGGCGGATGTTGTCGTCACCAACCTGCACCGGCGCTTCACGGGCGTCTCAGCCACCGTGCAGGCGCTGGTGCCATGGCAGCGGCAGCAGCAGGAGCTGGTGGTGTGGGACTGGGGTCAGCTGGGCTTGGGGGGTGAGATCGGGTTCTGGTCGTTGCTGCGCTGGGGCTGGAGCCGGCCCCATCGGGGTCGCTGGCGCATTTGGCACGCTCGCCGTGACATTGAAATTCTGATCGGCCTGCTGCTCCGTTCGCTGCTGCGGCAGCCCTGGCGAGTGGTGTTCACCTCGGCGGCACCGAAGCGCCCGGGTTGGTGGCTGCGCCAGCTGATCCGGCGTTGCGATGCGGTGATCGCCACCTCTCCGCGCTCGGCTGCGTTTCTGGAGCGTTGCGATGCGGTGATCTTTCACGGCGTGGACTGCAAGCAGTTCCATCCCGCCGCCGATCGGCAGGCCTTGTTGGCGGAAGTGGGCTTGGCGGATCAGCAGGTGATCGGCAGTTTCGGCCGCATCAGGCCCAGCAAGGGAACTGATCTGTTTGTTGATGCTTTGTTGACGTTGTTGCCCCATTTCCCCGATTGGACTGCCGTGATTACGGGGCTTTGTCAGCAGCATGATCTGCCCTATCTGGAGGCGATGCAGCAACGGATTGTGGCTGCCGGCCTACACCAGCGCATTCATTTTGTGGGGGATCTTGGATCCGCCGATATTCGTCGCTGGTATCAACGGGCTTCGATCTGCGTGGCAGCCTCCCGCCGCGAAGGTTTTGGACTCACACCGCTTGAGGCGATGGCTAGTGGTTGCGTTCCTATCACATCTCAGGCTGGAGCCTGGCCCTGGATCATTCGGCCTGAGTTTGGTGTTATGACTGACTTTGGTGAACGAGAGAGCATGATTTCGGCCCTTCAATCTTTAATGGGGAATCCAACGCGTGTTGCCGCAATGGCCGCACATGCGAGATGCGTGGCCAGGCATGAGTACTCGGTCGATCGAGAGGCTGAACTCGTCAATGCCCTTTATGCAAAAATGGCCAGTGACGGAGCCATCCGATGATCACCAGTGTCGATGCAAGCGTCATTATTTCCACTTATAATTCGCCGCAATGGCTAGAGCTTGTGCTGCATGGATATTTTATTCAGGAGTTTCGCGGTAAATTTGAAATATTGATTGCCGACGATGGCTCTACTTCGGAGACCGCAAGTGTTATTGAAAATCTGTCTGCCATAAGTCCTTGGCCAATCCGACATATTTGGCAGTCAGATGATGGATTTCAGAAATGTAGGATTCTTAATAAGGCTATTGCGGCGTCAAAGGGCAAGCTGCTTTTATTCACTGATGGCGACTGTGTTCCACAGTCTAATATGTTGCAGATTCATGCCAGTCGTTGCAGGAAGGGCTCTTTTCTGACCGGTGGATACCTGAAGCTATCTCAGAGTCTTTCCCGTGGCGTCACTGTCAGTGATGTTCAAGCTGGGCATCTTTTTAGCGCGGCTTGGCTGGTCCGAAAGGGATTTCGGCCTTTGCCCAAGCTTTTTAAATTAGTCCTGCCGAGTCCATTGGATCGTTTAGCCAATCTGCTGACGCCGACAAAGCGCACATGGAATGGGCATAATTCTTCCTGCTTCCGAGAGGATGCTATTGCAGTCAATGGATTCAATGAGCTGATTCAGTATGGTGGACAAGATGTTGAATTTGGTTGTCGCCTTAACCATGCTGGGATTAGGGGCAGACATTTGAGATTCTCAACAATTCCAGTTCATCTCTATCATGGCCATGGATATGTCAAGCCGGGAATGCGTGAGCGCAGTGCTGCACAGAGATTGGAGACAAACCAACAGAGACTCGTTCGTGTAGAGGTCGGGCTTGATCAGTGGTTAAGGAGTGATGGCTCCGTTAGGCTGACTCCTGAAGATCACTTTCGCGACTTGGCAGGTAATAAGCCGTGAGAAGACCACAGCCCATATACAGGAAAGTGGCGGAGAAAAATGAGCTGTAAAAATCATTTTGAGTGATGAGTGGAAATAGCATGACGATCAATGAGGCGGAATAAGGATTTGCTTCTTCGCAGTTGAATTCGGAGCTCTTGCAGGAGGTATGCCACCGCACAAGTAGATGGACTGTGAAGAATAAGCCTGCAAGTCCAATGATGCCTGTCTGGGCCAAGATGCCTAAGTAGATATTGTGCGGACCCGGTGGAGCACTAAAACGCTGCTTGTCTTTTCGATCAGCAAACTTCGGATAAGCATCTTTAAAAGTAAAGGCACCGGTTCCAGTGAGTGGATTGGAGCGCCCCATCTTGATGGCAGCGTCGTAGATAAAGCCTCGGTCGCTGCTGATTAGGTTGAAGCGATCGAGCAGGGTTGTTTCTGTCTTTTCGGCTTGACGTGCCTCATCTTGGACTACTGGTGCTGCTATATTAACAGCGCTGATAATATGCTGGGTTCTTGTTTTAAGTTCTGGCGAGAAAGGATACACACAAAGAATAATTGCTGCAACTGCTGCAAATAGACGAATCGCCAGTTTTCTAGGCAACTGACCTAGCAGAAGGCAGGCGCCTATGAGATAGCTTAAAATATTGTTGCGTTGCCCACTTAGTATGGTGGCGATTCCCGCTCCGAGTAGAAGTCCAAAGCCGCCAACACTCCGTTCCCGAATTGGTCGCCAGAGTGCCATTGGCATGAGCATTGTGAGTAAGCGTCCAAACCGTGAACTCGTTAGAAATGATAGGTAGGGCGAGAGTGTTTCAATGCTACCATGTAAGCCAATGCTGATAGCACTGTAGAGACAGGCACTCAGGATCCAGGCTGCAACAATGATGGTTATGCCTCTCTGTTGCATCAGCCTTGCTTTTGTATTCTCTAGCCCAGTTATCATGCCAAGGCCTACAAAAGCTGAGACGAAGATCGCTCCGATCCCTTCCAAGGTTGAGCTTTTATTGATGGATAATCCAAGCGACGCAATTGCTGGGATTGCAGAACAGGCCAGCAGTTGAAGGAGTCTTGTTAAAGCTGGCCGATTTAAGTCTGGTTGTTTTTGAAGTAGGCGATATATGCCCAGAACCATCAGTGCAAAAATGCCGATCCGGTATTCTCCCGGAAACGGTTGCCATGCAAATAGCAGAATTGATGCGGCGCTACTGAGCGTCATCAAGATGACGTCATTCTTCGTGTGATTGCTCATGGCCTATGTCTGCGATTGCTTTCTAGACAGGCTATCCAGACTGAAATGATTGATAACAAGTTGAAGCTGTCTATCATTTCCGCCTCTGCTGACGTTGTTGCGGCTTAGTCGAGATGTTTTTATAAAGCGTTTGATTTCCTTGACGCTGTGCTCACCGAGGCACTGACGTTGGCTTCCGTGGATGAGCGACATGGCCCAAAACCATATGTCGTCAGCTGTTGGGCAAAGTGATCCAAATAGTTCACTATTGCAAGCTACGTCCCATGGTAGTGAGTCGGGTGGATAGAGAACTCCTCCAACACCAGTGAGAAAGCAAGTACTGGAAGCCGTTGCGATACTTGCAGGAGTCCAAGTGGTGTAAGGCAGGGGAGTGCCGTCGATGTCTTTTTGTATCTCATAGCCGCGACATCCTGCGATCTGATAAGGGTCGGCTTGGTGGCTCTCCAAGAGGTTTGCAAGCATATGCTCTTGGTAAATGATATCATCGTCAATGGTTACAATGGGCGCCTCTGGATATCTGGCCTTGACTGGTATTAGTTTTCCATAGCTTCTTAGATCTTTGTTAGTCCATATAATTTCTAGCCCATGCTTTTTTTGCTTCTCCAATTCCCTCGGCAGATCACTGTTAATTCCGAACTCAGAGCTATCAAGGACGAGCGTAATCCTCTCGGGTCTTATCCGCTGCCTTATAACTGACTCAACTGCAATCCATGCCGTTTTAATGCGAGCGGGAAAGCTGGTGAGGGATACGATTAGTCCGGATGCTACTTCGCCAGCTGGTGACGACTCTTGGTTTCTTTTCCAATGATGAATTAGCTTTGCCTGGGACAGTCTGTTTGCGATCCTGCTGGCATTCATGGTCGTTTGGGTTCAATCTGCTTGATAAGTTCGAAATCTTCGGCATAGATCTTACGGATTGAATTTGATAATATCTCATCCAATAATTGTTGGCTTGTTAGGTTTATCGCTTTGTTTCGCAAAAGCTCTTGGAGTTGGCTGGCGGGTGTATCTGCAAGGCAGATGCTATTTGGGTCTTGCGCGCTGATCGATGAGCGGCTTGGATTGGCTGGCGTAGAGAAGTATTGGTTGCCAATGTCTGTTCCAAGAAGTTTGCTCATGGATGCGTATAGGTTGTCTATGCAGATCACGGCGTTGTAGTCAATGGGCATCAAGTGACTTGTTTGTGTGTAGAGGTGGCAGTCAATCTCGTCTCCATCGCATACGCGCTTAGCATAGCCCTCTACCAAGGAGCGAAAGGTCGCTTCGCCAGGATCTTTGCCCGTTAGCATTTGATAATTAGCGAAGATGTCGTCGCAATCTTTCTGGTGAACAAATTTATTGCGATACAGCGATGTTAGTCGCGCGACCGGATCCCTGTAAACCATGACTCTTATATTCGCTTGCTGGGCTTTGCGGATGGTCAGCCTGTGAAAGCCGTTGAGAAGTTTTATGCCGGGGTTGCGTTTGTTCCATATCAGTCGCCGCCACGGAGATTTGTCCAGAAACAAGTTTTTGAAGGCCGTGCATGCGTTCTTGCGAATATAGCAATAGGAAAGAAATTCTTTGCCGATGTTGATGCCGTAATGGGCCCTGCCCGTTTGTTGTTGCCCTGTGCGGTCCAGTGAGGTCCATTCCGGATTGTTGTTAAAAGCCACTGCTGATGCTCACCCTGCGCTGTTCCCCGCCCTTTTCGATCACAGCGCTGTCGCCACTGGCGGAGCGCAGGCGCCAGCCGCTGCTGCCGATACTTTCGCCCACGGCGGCGCTGGTGGAGCTGCTGCCGAGCTGGAAGATGGCTGATCCGCTCTGGCCGGGTACCTGCACCACTCCCACCAGTTGGGGTGCACCGCTCGCACCGCTGCCGCTGGAGCTGCCCCTGCTGGCGGAGGCGCCCGTGGCGGCCGGAGCCGGACTTTTGATGCGGCTGTTGACCGGTACCTGGAGCACCTCGGCCGCAGGGGCGCTCCTCGCCGGCAGGGTGGCCAGTTCTTCCATCCAGGGTTCGCCGCCTCCCGGCGGCGGTGGTGGCAGGTCGCCATCCTGGGCGGACTGCTTGGGGCCTGCTGCTTGGGCAGCTTCGTCAGTTGCAGCCAGGCTGCCGGGCCCCATGGCGCGCAGCCGCTCGATCAGCAGCATGTTGCGCTCCTGGCGGATCGCTTGCTGGCTTTGGTTCCAGAACCCCACCACAACCAGGGCCATGCCGGCTACCACCATCACCGTGACACTGGCTCCGGCCAGCAACAAGCTTGGCTTGCGGCCCAGCTGGTCGATCCAGCCTCGGGGTCGAGGGTTTGTTTGCGGGGCTGGGGCTGGCTTCGGTGTGGTCGTCAGATCCCGCAGATCAAGGGGGACGCTGGGGCTGTCGCAGACCTCCACCTCAATGGGTTGTTCGGGCTCAAACACCCGGTTGAGCATCTGCTCGGCCTTGAGCTCCCAGTAGGCCCGGGAGGTGGGGATGCCGCGTACCGGACTCACCTGCTGCCGCTGCTCACGTGGTGGCGTTCAACGTACCGAGGCTTTCGAAGCTTGACGAGTCTTGGCGCTTGCGGATCTCCAGCCACAGCATCAGGGCGGTGATGTCGGCCGGGCTGACGCCCGGCACCCGTGAGGCCTGGCCCAGGCTGCTCGGCTGAACGGCCGTGAGCTTCTCGCGCGCTTCCTTGGAGAGGGTGCCGATGGCGGCGTAATCGACGCCGGCGGGAATCGGCCGGTGCGCCTGCTTCTTCACCTGGTCGATCTGCTGCTGCTGGCGGGCCAGGTAGCCGCTGTATTTGATGTCGATCTCGGCGCCTTCGCGCACATCGGCTGGCAGCGCGGCAGCGGCCAGGCCGTGGCGCACCAGATCGCTGCTGTGGAAGCCGGGGCGGCGGAGCAGCTCTGCCAGGGTGATCGAGCCCTTGATGGTGGCGCCGGTTTCGGCCACCACGGCGGCGGCGGCTGGATCGCTGGCCTTGAGGCGCACGGTGTCGAGGCGGCGTTGCTCGGCGGTGATCGCCTCCTGCTTGGCGGTGTAGATCCCCCAGCGGCGCTCATCGATCAGCCCCAGCTCGCGGCCCAGGGGGGTGAGGCGTCGGTCGGCATTGTCGCCCCGCAGCACCAGCCGGTATTCACTGCGGCTGGTGAGCACCCGGTAGGGCTCGCGCAGATCTTGGGTGATCAGGTCGTCGATCATGGTGCCGATGTAGCTGCCTTCGCGGGGGAAGTGAACGGCAGGCTCGCCGCGCACCTGCCGGGCGGCATTGAGGCCCGCCACCAGCCCCTGGGCGGCGGCCTCCTCATAGCCGGTGGTGCCGTTGAGCTGGCCGGCGGCATAGAGCCCCGCCACCCGCTTGGTTTCCAGGCTGGCTTTGAGCTGGGTGGCGGGCAGGTAGTCGTAGTCGACGGCGTAGGCGGGCCGCAGCATCACGCACTGCTCCAGGCCCGGCAGGGTGCGCAGCAGCTCCAGCTGCAGCCGCTCCGGCAGGCCGGTGGAGAAGCCCTGCACGTAGATCTCGGGGGTGTCGCGGCCTTCGGGCTCCAGGAAAATCTGGTGACTCTCCTTGTCGGCAAAGCGCACGATCTTGTCTTCGATCGACGGGCAGTAGCGGGGGCCCTTGCTGTCGATCACACCGCCGTAGATCGGCGTGAGGTGAAGGTTGTCGCGGATCAGCTGGTGGGTGGCGGCGGTGGTGCGGGTGATGTGGCAGCTCATCGGCTCGCCGCTCACCCAGGCCGCCGGATCAAACGAGAAGAAGCGATCGTGGGCATCGCTGGGCTGCTCTTCGAGCTGGTCGAGGGCGATGCTGCGCCGGTCCACCCGAGCGGGGGTGCCGGTCTTGAGGCGGCCCATCTGGAAGCCCAAGGCTTCGAGGGCCTCGGTGAGCCCCTCGGCGGGCTGTTCGCCGGCCCGGCCTGCCGGCATAGACTGATGCCCCACCCAGATCTGGCCCCCCAGGAAGGTGCCGGTGGTGAGGATCACGGCCGGCGCGGCATAGACGCTGCCGAAGTAGGTGCGCACGCCGGTGATCCGGGCGCCCCCGTCCGCGTCCTCCACCTCCAGCCCCGTCACCATCGCCTCGCGCAGGGCCAGATTGGGGGTGTGCTGCAGCAGCTGCAGCATCTGGCGGGCGTACTGGCGCTTGTCGGTTTGGGCGCGCAGGGCCCACACGGCCGGGCCGCGGCTGGCGTTGAGCACCCGCTTCTGCAGGGCCGTGGCATCGGCGAGTCGGCCGATCACACCGCCGAGGGCATCCACCTCATGCACCAGCTGGCTCTTGGCCGGCCCTCCGACCGCCGGGTTGCAGGGCTGCCAGGCGATGCGGTCGAGATTGAGCGAAAACAGGGCCGTGTTGAGCCCCAGCCGCGCCGCGGTGAGGGCTGCTTCACAGCCGGCGTGGCCGCCGCCCACCACGATCACATCGAAGTGTTCGGTGCACGATTCGGTGGCGGGGGCGGAGACGGCCATCACCCAATTCTCTATGGCCCGGGGGCGTGTTGGTGAGTGAGCCGCCAGGACTCCCTTTAAAGTCCCCTAACTCAATGCTCCGTCGATGCGAAGGGTTCCCTTCCTCTCGTTGCCGGACCGCATTGTGTCAACCAGCGGTTCCCAGGCGTTCGCCGAGACGGTGAGCCTGATGTTGCGGCTGCAGGACTGTGATTCGCTGCACCCTACGGAGCCGTTCGCCAGTCGTACGGGTGTGGTGCAACTGGGCCAGGTGTCCGTGCTGGCCACCAGTGGCTCACCGATTGAGGCTGTGGCTGTGACGTGGACCCCAAAAACTGAACCAGTCCTTATGAGAGCTTCCCTACCGGCCAGACTTGGCCAGGAGAAGCCCCATGAAACGCAAACGCCACAACCCCGAGCAGATCATCCGCAAGCTGCGCACCGCTGAGCAGCTCCTCAACCAGTGCCAGACCGTCGCCGATGTCTGCAGGGCCCTTGAGGTCTCGGCACCCACCTACCACCGCTGGCAGCAGCTTTATGGGGGCATGAAGGCCACGGAGGCCAAACGCCTCAAGGAACTCGAGCTGGAGAACACCCGCCTCAAGCGCTTGCTGGCCGATGCCGAGCTCGATAAGGCGATGCTCAAGGAGCTTGCCGAGGGAAACTTCTAAGCCCGGAACGTCGTCGCAGAGCTGTTGTGGTTCTGCAGGATC
>NZ_JAGQCT010000018.1:0-42856 GCF_024346335.1 Cyanobium sp. ATX 6E8
AACTCTCTCAGGCCGCACTCGGCCCTCCAGGGGCGTACGCCCCTGGAGGCAGCTCAACAGGGAGTTGCCGCATGACCACACCCACCAACTCTCATAAGGCTTGGACCAACAAAGGGGGTCACGTCAATCATGCTGCCGGCACCGCGCGAGACCACAGAAACAATGGTGCGCAACATCGGCCGGGAGGTGGCGGAGATCAAGCAGGCCATCGGCACGAGCCGCGGCGATGCCGCTGCTGAACCGCGGCTGCCATGCCGCAACCTCTTTGGGACTGCTGCAAGCCATCAGCGACAAGCTTGGTCAGCCAACAAGCTCCCTCAGGCTTCCCGCCGTGATTTGGCCATCACGTAATGCTGCTCCAGCCAATAGGAAGCCAGATTGGATATCGAGCGCCCTTGCAGGCAGCTTTCCTCAACAAGCGCCTGATACATCGACCAAGAGAGAGTGATGGAGACACGCTGAGGCTTGCGCATCATCGCCGGACATTGCATTTCCGCATGTAGCCCATGCTTGAGATTGGCCATAAGAGTAGTTTTGATTGCCACTTCATGTTATAAGCTAATCCTTGACGTCAATGTCAGTTTTGTATCCAAGTTGACCAAAGTGGGCGCGTCGAGTAGCAGCAAATGCCAAATCCAAGGCGGAGCAGCCGTTGCCGCAGCTTGTCTCAAGATGGTCAAACGACCTTTTGCCTCACAATTGCATCACTCTGCACCAGGCTGCTGCACCAGCAAGGGCCACTCACATCATGAAAAAGCTTGGAGATCAAAGAGGACGCGATAGATGCCGTGCGATCCCTTCAGCACAACCAAGATGACAGTCGACCACAAAACAGCAACGACCCAGCCTGTTTGGTTGTTCTGTTGGGCACCGTTCCACATCGCGCCATAGATGGTCAGGAGCACAAAGAGCAGCAGCCACTGGACCGTGAGCAGCACGGGAGACAGAAATTGCGGCATATGCAAAAAATCGCGCGCATTGAAAGGCTATTGATCACCGTGCTCTTAGCACGAGCTCCAATAAGAACTTGTACAGCCATTGATATAGCAGTGACAAGCCAAGCCGCGACCGACCCTAAAGAACCTGAAATGATTACCGGAAAGTCATTACAAGCGAAGTGTCAAAATTGTTACCATTTAAGGTCTCTTTTGCTACATCTTGTTCTTGATGCCTGGCGCGTGGAGGCGCTGGTCGTTTAGCCGTGGAGAGACGAGCTGCAGCCACAACAAAACCCCCGGCAGGGCCGGGGGCTGACGGCAGGCCCAAAGGCCGTAAATCTCAGAAGCAGAAAGGCAGGAACTGGGTGCGGCAGGCGGCGTAGCCGTCCACCAACGCACCGAGGCCGATCTGATGCGCGATGCCAGAACCAGTGATGGCCTCAGTGACGATGCCGAGCACGATGCCGAGCATGGCGGCGCGGCCATTGAAAAGCTCAGCTCGCTTGAGCTGTTCCAGAAGGATTAGTTGCTCGGCGCGGTGCTCGAGCCATTGGTCGTTAGCGGGGGGGTTGGTCATGGGATTTTCAAGAATGAATCAGAAGCTGAAGCATCAGTCCGCGAGATCGGGCTGGAACAAGGCACCCAAAACCCAGGCACCAAAAAGCACAACGCAGAGGGTGGCGATCATCGAGTCCTCGGGGTTAGGTCGGTGGGGCGACTGAGCACGTCAGTGGTCATGGGCTCAGCCCAGACCGAGCTGGCCGAGGATGCTCTGGCCGGTGAGCAGCTCGGTGCCCAGGCCGATCACGAAGCCGAGCATGGCCAAACGGCCATTCCAGGTCTCGGCGAAGGCGACAAAACCGAAGCGGGGGGTGGATTCAGCCATGACTGTTTCGATTTGTTAAGTGAACTGTAACACAATGTGACCGCTGCAGGCGGGGGCGCGGGGGATGTGCTGACTGCGACCTCGTTCGGATCAGTCAGCCCGATCGAAGGCCTTTACAGGGATGGCCAGCGGAGTCAGGGAGCCGGAGCGCTCAGCCCACTCCGATTCGAAGCTTGAGCTGGAGGTTTCCATGCCAGCGAGCAGCTCTGGAGCCATGCCGGCATCAAAGGAAAAACGCCCCGGCCCGATCAGCAGCAGCGCCAGGCTGCCTCCCAGGTAGAGCACCACCAGCTCCAGCACGTAAATGTTCAGGCCGGCCGTCAGGATGTGCTGGTAGGCGGCGGTCGCCATCGTGCCGGTGAGGGCCAGGGCGCCCAGAGGGGTAAGCAGGCCCAGGATCACCAGCCAGCTGCCGATCAGCTCAGAGAATCCCGCCACGTAGGCAAAGAAGAGGGGGAAGGGCAGGTGCAGCGACGCCACATAGGTGTTGGCGAACTGCTGAGGGTCGGCGAGCTTCTCCTGGCCGTGATGAATCATCATCACGCCGATGCTCAGGCGCAGCAGCAGCAGGCCGACGGATGCCAGCAGTCCTGGCCTCTGCAGATAGGTCAGCACGGCTGGCTTCAGCGGCGCCAGGCCAGCCAGCACAGAGCCGCGGGGTGAAGACATGCTTTGGGTTGCCAGCCAGAGCGTGAAGCAGGCCCCCGCGAAGCCACCAAAAAGCTCTAGCAGAAGAGACGTGGACATGGTCAGAGGGCGTTTATGAAATCTTGGCAGGCTTAGTGAAGAAACGTGAAGCAAGCAAAGGTGGTCGCCCTGCCCAGTTGCACCAGTCGCTTTCAAGCGCCTTCCTGGAGCACCTCGCTCGCGCTCACCGCGGCAGCGGTGCAAGATGTAACATATCCGTTACAAAGGTCATGGTGTTGGGCGAGCTGTTCCTTGAGGCCCTGAGTTCTGGAGTCATCACCCAGCCGGAGATTGACTGGGTTCTCTCCGAGCAGAGCCGCTTCTCCAGGCCAGAACAGGCAGCCGTGCAAAGGCTGGGTCGACTTCTGGATCAAGGCGGGATTCAGTTGGGCTGCCGTCTTTCGCCCCAGCTCCTGCGCCACCGCCATGCCCAGGCAGCCTGAACAGAGCTGACGTCAGCAAGCAGCAGAAAATGGTCGGCAATCATCACCTCAACAGGTAGGGCTGATCACACCGCCAACCGCGCTGTTGCCTTGAAGATGAACAAAGCAATGGCTCTGGCGAGCAGAGCCCGGATAGTTCACGCATGAGAGAAGCCCTGTTCACCGTCAGCCAACGGCCTGATGGCACCTTGATTGGCGAGAACGCCGCCCTGGGACTGGCCGTCTGCGCCATGGAGCGCGAAAGCCTGCAGGAAGAGGCCCGCGATGCCCTGATCCACGCCGTCGGCCCAGCCCATGTCAGCTACCGGGTGCGGTTGCAGCCCAGCCCTCGCTGCAGTGCTATAGCGCTGCCGTCAGGGATCAGGCACTGATGCCGGCAACGCTGCCGAATCCGACTTGGATGATCAAATGATTCCTATTCGTTTTCTCATGCTCAGCCGCTTGATGCGCTCGGCCTGGACCGTGGCTGCCATCGCGATGGCGACCGCCTTTCTGCTGGAGTGGGGCCTGATCGTTGCCGATAAAGCCAGTGTGTTCTGATCACGGCGGCTGAGCTCTGACCTCAGCCGGTCGTGTCTTTGAATCACCCATTGCCTGGCGGGCCTGTTGGGTCAGGCAGGGCACAGCCCCAGCAGCAGGTCCAACCGTCTACAACTCTGGAACACTGCATCAAGCGTTGCGGGGCAGGCTGACGATGAGGGGCTCGATCGTGCTGGCCGCCGATGATCCGGCCAACCTGGCTCGCTTTTATGGCGCCCTGCTGAACGCGCCCCCCCAACAAGGGTGGGGCGCGACCCACTGGCGCGTGCCCTGGCCGGCCGGTGGCTTCCTCGAGCTCTACGCACCCTCCCGCAGCCGGCCCCAACCCAGGCAGCCAGGGCGGATGGCGCTTTGCCTGCAACAGAGCGTGGACGCTGGAGACCCCGCCGCCCTGCTCCAGGCCTGGATCCAGCAGGCCACCACGGAGGGGGGATCGTTACTGGAACCGGCGCGGCACGAACCCTTTGGGGTGGAAGCCTGGTTGCAGGATCCGGAGGGCAACCGCCTGCTGCTGCTGGTTCAGGCCTGAGCCGCGCGGCGGTAGCGGCGCAGCAGCGAGGAATTCACGATCACCGACAGCGAACTCAGGGCCATCGCCGCACCAGCAATCATCGGGTTGAGCCAGCCCAGGGCCGCAATCGGCACGCCGAGGTTGTTGTAGATGAAGGCCCAGAACAGGTTCTGGCGGATCTTGTTCATCGTGGCCCGCGACAGACCAATGGCCGTCACCACATCGCGCAGGTCGTTGCCGAGCAGCAGCAGATCGCCCGCCTCCTTGGGCTGAGCATCACCACCTGGATCCGCCGCTGCTGCAGCAGCTCCACCGCCTGCCTCGCCTCCGGCCGCACGGTATCGGCCACCGCCAGCAGGCCCAGCACGGCCTCGCCCTGGCCCAGCAGCATCACGGTGTTGCCGGCGGTTTCCAGTTGTTGCACAGCGTGTTGCACAGTCCCAGGAAGCTGGGGCACAACGCGCCGCGCCAGGGCCCGGTTGCCCAGCCACAGGGCCTGGTCACCCACCACTGCCTGCACGACTGCCTGCACCACTGCCTGCACACCTTCCCCCACCTGGGCCTGGAAATCCCGGGCAGGCAGCAGCGCCAGCCCCTCAGCGCTGGCGGCCTCCAGCAGGGCCGCCGCCAGGGGGTGCTCGGAGCCGTGTTCCAGCGAGGCCGCCTGCTGCAGCACCTGCTCGCGCGACTGCCCAGCCATCGGCACCACCTGGGTGAGCGCGGGCTTGCCCTGGGTGAGGGTGCCGGTTTTGTCGAACACCACGGTGGTGAGCCGCTCCACCCGCTCCAGCACCTCACCGCTGCGGATCAGGATGCCCTGGGCGCAGGGGCAGGAGATCACCAGCACGGCGATGAAGGCCAGCAGGCCACTGCTGAAGCTGCCGGCCAGGGTCCAGAGGGCAAAGGCCGCAAACGCCACGGCCACCACCGCCGGCACAAACCAGGCCGTCACCCGATCCGCCAGCCGCTGCACCGGCGCTGAGCTGGCCTGGGCCTCCTCGACGATGCGGATGATCTGGGCCAGGGCCGTCTCGGCCCCCACCCGCGTGGCCGTAAAGCGCAGCAGCCCGCGCCCATTGATCGTGCCGCCGATCAGCTCCGCTCCCGGCTGCTTGCTCACCGGTAGCGATTCGCCGGTGATCAGCGCCTCGTCCAGCGACGATTGCCCCTCCACAACAACCCCATCGGCAGGCACCTTCTCGCCGGGGCGCACCAGCACCAGATCGCCCTGCAGCACGGCCTCGGCCGGCACGGTCATCTCCTGGCCCTCGCGGATCACCGTGGCGCTGGCGGGCTGCAGATCCAGCAGCCGCCGCACCGCCGCCGAGGAGCGCTGCTTGATGATCTCCTCCATGTATTTGCCCAGCAACACAAAGGCGATCACCACCGCCGACACCTCGAAATAGACGCCGCGCTCGTCGATGTCGACCGGCAGGATCTGGGGTGCAAACACCACCACCACGCTGTAGAGGTAGGCCACGGAGGTGCCCAGCGCGATCAGCACGTCCATGTTCAGGGCGCGCCGCTGCAGGGCGGCCCAGGCCCCCACATAGAAGCTCCAGCCGCCGAACACCTGCACCGGTGTCGCCAGCAGGAACAACCACACACCCCAGGTGAGCCAGGGCAACTGGGCCACCGGCGCCATGTTCAGCAGGCTCACGCCGGCCGCCAAAGCCAGGAAGGCCCCGGCTCGAACGATTGCCAGGGCCAGCACGCCGCTGAGGGCAATGCCGACGCGCCGACGCATCCGACGCAGCTCCTGCTCGGGTGCCAGAAACGTTTGCCGGCAGCCCTGGCTGCAGAAGTAATAGGTGCGGCTGGCGCGCTGGGCCGAGAGGGCTGTGGCCGTAGGCACCACCATCCCGCAGATCGGATCCTTGGCCATCGGGCTGGACGGGGCCATGGCAGGTGGCTGGGGGCCGGACATGGTCACAACATCTCTGTCTGCACTGTGACCATGGATGCTGGGTCTGGCGTAGGGCGCTCCATGGACATCCCAATCCCCACAGGCACGGAGGTGCTGGAGCGCGAACGGCTCAGCCGCCGGCAAGGCTCCCAACTCACCACGACCAACCTGGTGGGCCGCTGGCGACTCCACCAGCTCTGGAGCAAAGCCCAGGCCCAGCCCAACCCCACGACGGCCGCCCTGCTGCGAAGTCTGAAAGCCAGCCTCAGCATCGATGCAGGCGCCACGGCTGACGACGCGCTCACGGTGCGCAACAGCGTGCAGCTCGGCGCCCTGCAGCTGTGCTTCAGCGGCCACGGCCAGCTGCGGGGCGCACGGCCGTTGCTGGAATTCTGGTTCACAGAGCTGGCGCTGAAGCTCGGCCGCCAGACCCTGTGGCGGCAAGCCATCACACGCCAACCGGAGCCGCGCCGGCGCCCCTTCTTCGCCCTGATCGCCCGGACGGGCAACGCCGATTCGGGCTGGTTGCTGGCCCGGGGCCGGGGCGGCGGCCTCGCCCTCTGGGTGCTCGACCCGGAGCCTTAAATGACGGTTTTCAGCTCCCTCTGCAGCAGGGCGAAGAGATAGTCGGGCTCCCGGTATTGGCCGGGCAGACAATTGTGGAGGATCTCGAGGCGTTGCCAGCAGACGGTGCGACGCACCTTGGCAATCGACTTGCCTTCGCGGATCAGCAGGCGCAGGGCCTTGCAGTAGAGGGAGTAGTTGGCTTCGAGCTCACCGATGGTGAGGCCCGGAGCGGGCAGGGAGGTGGTCATGAAACGAGCGGCCTTCGGGTCAGCGGAGAACCCTTGTGGGCACGGGAATGACTCTGCGCCCAAGGGCCCTGTCCCCGAGCCCCCCATAGGGGGACAA
Organism: Cyanobium sp. ATX 6E8; assembly: GCF_024346335.1. NCBI lineage: Bacteria > Bacillati > Cyanobacteriota > Cyanophyceae > Synechococcales > Prochlorococcaceae > Cyanobium > Cyanobium sp. ATX 6E8. The sequence goes on from NZ_JAGQCT010000018.1 coordinate 6,824, forward strand.
TTCAGATCTGAACGCGTCAGATCTGAACCATTCCGCAGCGCATGCCCTTGAGCACCGCCTGCAGGCGGTTGTTGACGTCGAGGGTTTTGAGCAGGCGCTTGGTGTAGGTCTTCGCCGTTTCCTCACTGACCACCAGCCGCTCGGCGATCTCCCGATCGGTGAGGCCGCTGGCCAGCAGATCCAGCACCTCGTATTCCCGCTTGGTGAGCCAGGGCAACTGAGATAGGGCAGGGTGCCGGTGCGCAGGGCGGGACTGCGATACGAGTGGTGCCCCATCACCGCCAGCACCGCCGCCTGCAGGGGCCGCTGATCGCCGATGAAATCGGCCTCCGCCACCACCGCCTCCAACCAGGGGGCATCGACGTACTGGGCCGGGATCACATCCCCCAGCGCCAGCACCACCACCCGCAGGCTGGGCTGGGCGGCGCGGGCCTTGCGGGCCAGCTCGAAGCCGTTCCCGTCCTCGAGGTAGTCGGTGCAGATCAGCAGCTCGTAGGGCTCCCGCAGCAGATAGCGCAGGCAGGTGGCCTCGTCGGTGACGGCACAGCCGATGCGGGTGCGGTCCTGAAAGCTCTCACACACGGAGCGCAGCAGGAAGCGGCCCTTCATGGCGATCGCCACCTTGCCGCTGATCGCCACCGACAGCAGCACCTGGTCGAGCGTGGTGCCCTCCAGGCTGCTCAGAAAGGGGGTGAGGTCCATGGACCCTTCTCGGGGGCGGACGCCTTGACCGGACGGTGCAACAAACCTAGCCAGCGACGGGACCCTTCCAAGCCGATTACCCCCAAAAGGGGACCCAGCTGCACGCCCGCTTAACAGATGCGCGGCAGCAGCTCACCGCTGAGGGGCACCAGCAACCGTTCGGTGCCAAGGGCCGTCCTGAGCAACACCCGCGGCCCCGCCCCACCGGCCGGCCGCACCGAACCGACCCAGGCTCCGCCACGCGGCTCCAACAGCGCGCGGGCCGCAGCGCAGGCCTGGGGCGGCACCACCGCCACAAAGCAGCCCTCATTGGCCAGGTGCAATGGCTCAAAGCCCAGCAGGTCGCAGGTGCGCGCCACCGGCTCAGCCACCGGCAGACGCACCTCCTCGATCGCCAGCTCAACCCCGACCGCGTCGGCCAACTCCTGCAGGGCACTGGCCAGGCCGCCGCGGGTGAGGTCGCGCAGGCAGTGGATCCACACGCCCGCCGCCAGCAGCTCCTGCACCTGGGGCCAGAGGGGCGCGCAGTCGCTCAGCACCGGCGGCACCAACGTCAGGCCATGGCGCGCCGCCAGGATCGCCACCCCATGGCGGCCCAGATCGCCGCTCACGAGCAGCTGATCGCCGGGGCGGATCGCGGTGGGATCAATCGGCAGCGGTGCCTCCACCACGCCGATGCCGCTGGTGGTGATGAACACCCCATCGGCCTTGCCGCGCTCCACCACCTTGGTGTCGCCGGTCACGATCGTGAGGCCGCACTGCTGGGCCGCCGCCGCCATCGAAGCCACCACCCGCCGCAGCAGCGCCAGCTCCAGCCCCTCCTCCAGGATCAGGCCCACACTCAGGTGGTGCGGCCTGGCCCCGACCATGGCCAGGTCGTTGGCGGTGCCGGTCACCGCCAGGCTGCCGATGTCGCCGCCGGGAAATTCGAGCGGTTGCACCACGTAGCCGTCGGTGCTGAAGGCCAACGGGCCAGGGGGCAGCCCACCGGCTTGACCCGATCGGCACCCACCTCGGCCTCCAGCCGCTGCCGCAGGGCCGCCGACCCCGCCGCCCGGCAGGCGGTGGCATCGCAGCAGCGCCAGCGCAGAGGGGCCGTTACAGCCATGGCAGCGCACCGGGATCGCCAGTGGCCACAGCCCCATCGCACACCAGCACCGGAGCCTGGCCGCAGGCCCCCACACAACTGGCCGTCTCAAACCCCACCCCCCGCTGCTGCAGGGCCGCCTCCAGCCGCTCGGCACCCCGCACAAAGCAGGCGGTGCCGCGGCACACCACGCAGCGGTGCAGCGGCGGCGGATCGAGGCGAAACAGGTGATAAAAACTGGCGACGCCCATCACCTCGCTGAGGGGGCGCGCCATCGCCACCGCCAGGCGCTGCAGCTCCTTCTGCGGCAGGTAGCCATGGGCCTGCTGCACGGCGTGGAGACGCTCGATCAGTGAATCCCCCAGGCCATGGGAGCGGGAGAGCTCAGGTCTCGTTGCCACCGAAACCATCCTCAAACCCCTGGTCGGGATCGAACTCATTCCAGCCGGGGCTGGCGTCGTCGAAGAGCCCATACCGGGCCGACTCGTCGTCCATCAAGGTGTTGCCGGTGGCACGCGTGTCGCAGCTGATGCCGCCATCAGCGGTGGGCTGGCAGTTGTCAAACTCCACGCCGGCACGCGCCGGAGCCAAGGGAAGCAGGACCGCAGCGAGGCCGAGTGCCGCAGCGGGAACCAGTGCCGCAGCTGGAACCAAGGCCGCCCGGGCAAAAGAAAGGATCATCGGCATGTCATCAGCATGGCCCGATCGCACGGATCGGGCACGGTCTGCTGGGATGATGGCCACGGTTTTGCGTCTGAGCGATGTACACCGACTGGACTGCCGTGATTCTGCTGCTGCTGACGGCGGCACCACTGGCCGTTGTGGTGGCCACCGCAGCCTTTTTCATCTGGCGGCAGAAGAAGCAGAGACGCTGATCACCACGGCTGGCTGGCCACGTAGCTCAGCGGGCATCACCCGACCCTGGCCGAGGCAATCGAGGCAGGTGCGGTAGCGCTGATCGGCCAGGCGCAGCATGCCACTGCCGCCGCACTGCGGGCAGCGGCATGCTCGCAATTGGTTGGTTCGCTGCAGGAGCGCATAGGAAAGGGTCATCGGGGGTCCCCATCCGGGGACTTGGGCGTTAGTCGCCAGTGTGGTCCGCTTTTCCCGCCCTGATCCCGAAAGCTTCCTTAAGGCTGAAGCGCCCGCAGGGCCCGATCCAGCCGCCCTGGGCTCAGCTCCTGAAGCAACTCGGCGGCACTCAGCCGGCTGCCCGGCGGCACCAGAGCAGCACTGGCAGCCAGCTCCCCCAGCACCGCCGCCGCATCCAGGCCGCGCTGCCGGTAACCGTCGAGGCCCTCGGCCCCCTCCCGCTTGCTGAGCCGCCGGCCCTCAGCGTCGCGCCAGAGCGGCACATGGCCGTAGCTCGGCGGGGCCGCACCCAGGGCCGCCATCACCGCCACCTGGGCGCCGGTGGCGCTCCACAGATCATCGCCGCGCACCACGTCACTGATGCCGAGACTGAGTTCGTCCACCGCCGTGGCCAGGTGATAGGCGAGGAAGCCATCGGCCCGGCGCAGCACCACATCGCCGATGGCAGCCTCAGCATCGAGGGCTCCGGGGGGGGCGTAGGCCTCGGGCCAGCGCAGCGCCCCGGCCGCCAGCCGCAACCGCCAGCTGGGCAGCCTCCCCTGCTCAGATCCCCAGCCACCGCCTCGATCGCGGCAGAAGCCCGGATACACCGCCAGGGCGCCATGGGGGGCCGAGACATCCGCCAGCAAACGGCGACTGCAGCGGCAGGGATAGAGCAGGCCCTGGCGCCGCAGGGCCGACAGGGCCGTGCCATACAAACCGCGCCGCTCGCTCTGACGCAGCACCGGACCGTCCCACGTCAGGCCCAGCCAGCGCAGATCCGCCAGGATTGCGGCCTCGGCGCCGGAGCGGTTGCGCGGCGTGTCGAGATCATCGATGCGCAGCAGCCACTGCCCGCCCCGCAGCCGGGCGTGCAGCCAGCTGAGCAGGGCTGTGCGCAGATTGCCGCGGTGCAGGGCGCCGGTGGGGGAGGGGGCGAAACGGCCCCGATAGCCCAGCTCCCGCCGGCGCACACCGGCCTCCAGCAGGGCTTGGAGATGGCAGGGAAGGGCCGAGGCCGTCAGGGGTGAAGAAGCCACTGTCTTTATCTTCATGCGGTCCCATCCGGCCACAAAAAAAGCGGCCCCGCAGGACCGCTTCAACCAGACAATCTGGGGTGGATGGCAGGGCGGGGCCCCGATCAGCCCTGAACCCGATCCTTGAACATCTTGCCGGCGGTGAAGGCAGGCACACGCTTGGCAGGGATCTTGATCTTCTGGCCGGTCTTGGGGTTCAGACCCTGACGGGCCGAGCGCTCGCGGGGCTCAAAGGAACCAAAGCCCAGGATCGACACCTTCTTGCCTTCCACCACCGAATCAATGATGGTTTCGATGGCGGCATCGACGACCTGGGAGACGTCGGTTTTGGTGAGCTCGGTGCGGGCAGCAACGAGGTTGACGAGATCTGCTTTGTTCATAGGACGAGGAAGCCTCGGGGGTGACGGTCGGGTTGCGACGGTGGGGTCGCGATGAAAGTGGCGAGTCGGAAAACCCCGACCGGCCCTGAGTAGAGCGCGCCAATGGTATGGGGCTCTGGACGGCGCTGCAACACAGAAGTCCACCGCCGCAACGGTTTTCGTGACAATTCCCCCACACAAGGCGCAAAATTTGCCGGAATGCCCCAAAAATCCGGCCCAGGGCCTCAGCGATCGAGCTGGGCCAGCAGCGCCGCACCGCCACGCACGAGCTTGTCGCCGCGCAGGGCGCCGAGCCCGGCACCACTGGCGATCCAGTCGGGAGACCCGGCCGGCAACCAGGCCCGCAGGCGCGCCACGCTGGTGAGCTGACGCGGCCAATGGAAGGTGCGGGCCGTGCGCAGCGGCGCCAATGCCCCAGGGCCTGTAGGCACCAGCAACCGCCCAGAGAACAGGCCATCGAGCTCCCCCGCTCGCACATGCAGCACGCAGGCACCTGGCGTGGGCCCCGGCGTCCAGAGCAGCCGCACCCCCGGCGCCAGGAGATGCTCATGGCCAAAGCTGGTGCACCCCTGCACCCCCGGCAGCAGGTAGGCCTCCTGCTCCTGCACCAGCACCGACCAGCCCAGGGCCTCCTGCAGGCGACGGCAGCGGCCATGGCCCTCGCGGCTGGTGAGCACAAGCGTGCCGGGGCCCACCTGCGCCGTGCGCTGCCGCAGCATCGCCAGGTTGGCCTCGGTGAACCCTGGCGCATCCACCAGCAGATCGCCGATGCCGCCATAGGCCCCAGCCTCCAGCAACCAGCTGCTGCCTCCCTGGCTGTCGCGACTGGGGGCAAACAACCACAGGCCCGGGCGCACCAGCTGGGGCGGCCGGCCGGATTCGGGGGGCTGGGACAGCAGGGTCAACGGGGGCGGGGGCGAGGGATCGGGAAACGGAGACAGACACCAGGCCTGTCCGGAGGACCTGCTTAACGTTGTGGCAACCAGGCCTGGCGCCTTGACGGTCCAATTCAACAGTCCTGACCTCGCCCAGGCCCCCAATCACCACCTGGGGATCCACATCGGCCATCCCTGGCCGCTGGGCGCAAGCCTGACGGCGCGGGGCGTGAATTTCTCGGTCGTCGCCCCACTGGCGACCCGCATCGAACTGCTGCTGTTTGCTAGCGGAGAAGCGAGCGAACCCCACCGAGCGGTGGAGCTCGACCAGCGGCACCGCTCCGCCGACCACTGGCACGTGGAGGTGGAGGGCCTGGGGCTGGGCTGCTGTTACGGCTACCGGGTGTTTGGACCGCTGCAGCCGGGCGGCCATGGCTTCAACCCATCGAAGGTGCTGCTCGACCCCTGCGCCCGGGCCATCGCCGGTTGGACGACCTACCAGCGGGGCAGCGCCGTGGGGGCCGCGCCCAACACCGGCCACTGTCTCAAGGGGGTGGTGACCGAGCGGGACCGGTTTGACTTCCACCACGCGCCGCGGCCGCGCCACAGCTGGCAGAAGAGCGTGATTTACGAGCTGCACGTGGGCGGCTTCACCCAGGGTCCAGGCTGCCCGGTGCCGGCGGAGCAGCAGGGCAGCCTGCTGGGCCTGATCCCCACCCTGCCCTACCTGCGCGAGCTGGGCATCACCACCATCGAGCTGCTGCCGGTGATGGCCTTCGACCCCCACGATGCCCCGGCCGGCCGCAACAACTATTGGGGCTATAGCCCCTTGAGCTGGATGGCCCCCCATCCCGACTACCTGGTCGGGAACGACCCCCTGGCCGGCCGCGACCAGGTGCGCCAACTGGTGACGGCCTGCCACCGCGCCGGCATCGAAGTGCTGCTCGATGTGGTCTACAACCACACCACCGAAGGCAACCAGGACGGCCCCACCCTCAGCTGGCGGGGCTTCTGCGACCGCCTCTACTACCAGCAGAGCGCCAAGGGCGACTACCAGGACGTGAGCGGCTGCGGCAACACGATTGCCGCCAACCGGCCCCTGGTGCGCCGGTTGATCCTGGAATCCCTGCGCTGCTGGGCCACCGAACTGGGGGTGGATGGCTTCCGTTTCGACCTCGGCATTGCCCTCAGCCGCGGCGACAACCTGGCCCCCCTGGAGTCGCCGCCCCTGTTTGAAGACATGGAGGCCGATCCCGACCTCAGCGACCTCAAGCTGATCAGCGAACCCTGGGATTGCGGTGGCCTCTACCGCCTGGCCGATTTCCCCGCCCGCCGGGTGGCCACCTGGAACGGCCGTTTCCGCGACGACCTGCGCCGCTTCTGGAAGGGTGATGAAAAAACCTGCTGGACAATGGCGCAACGGCTCTCCGGCAGCCCGGATCTGTTCAACCTCACGCCGGTGCACCCCGGTCAGTGCATCACCTTCCTGACTGCCCACGACGGCTTCACCCTGGCCGATCTGGTGAGTTTCAACGGCAAACACAACCTGGCCAACGGCGAAGACAACCGCGACGGCGACAACCACAACAACAGCTGGAATCACGGCGTTGAAGGTCCCAGCAGCGACCACGCCATCACCGCCCTACGGGAACGCCAGCTGCGCAACCTGCTCACCAGCATGCTGCTGGCCCCCGGGGTGCCGATGCTGCTGATGGGGGATGAGGTGCGCCGCAGCCAGGGGGGCAACAACAACACCTGGTGCCAGAACAACCCCCTCGGCTGGATGCACTGGCAGCCCGACGACGGCGACCAGGCCCTGCGGGTGTTTCTGCAACGCCTGCTGCGGCTGCGGGCCCACCTGGCGGGATTGTTCAACCCCGAAATCCCCCTCGACGACAAACCCCAGCGGCGCAGCAGCGATCGCGGCCATCTCTGGAGCCAGTGGCACGGGATCGAACGCGACAAACCCGACTGGGCGAGTTGGTCGCACACGCTGGCCTGGAGCCTGAACGACAGCCAACAGGGCCCGCTGGTGTGGTGCGGCATGAACGCCTACAGCAAGGCCATGCATTTCGAATTGCCCAGTTGCCGTGAGGGCTGGCTGCGGGTGATCGACACAGCCCTACCGCCCGGCGACGACCTGCCGGCCATCGCGGAACCCTGGCAACCGAGCGGAGCCCCCCTGCAAAGCCGCAGCCTGGTCGTGCTGGTGGCCGCACCGCTGCTCCACGGCACAACTCTCTAATGCTGGCTAGCAGGGCTTAAAACCAGGAGTGGGTGTGATGCGGCCGTGAAGCGGTATCCGCGTCAGGTGGTGAGAGCGGCGATCATCGGGTCCTCTGTCCCAGATCGGTGGGACGGCTGAGGACGTAGACCGTCATGCCGGTCAGCACCGCCACCAGGGCGATGAGGGAAGCGATTGCTGCGGTGTAGTCGGTGCTCATGGTGATCAACCCAGACCGAGTTGGGAGAGGATGCTCTGGCCGGTGAGCAGCTCGGTGCCGAGGCCGATCACGAAGCCGAGCATGGCCATGCGGCCATTCCAGGTTTCGGCGAAAGCAACAAAACCGAAGCGGGAGGACGAGTCAGCCATGGGGCGTTTCAGATTGTTACGCGAATTGTAACGGGTTATGAACGGGCTAGGTTAGGGGTGATTTCCGCCTGGCTCCTCGCTTGCGCCACAGCCAACCAAAGAGCTGGCGCCCATGCCGAGAAGGAGACCCTTCAGGAAGACGAAAGCGGGCGGCGGGAATCGAACCCGCATCATCAGCTTGGAAGGCTGAGGTTTTACCACTAAACTACGCCCGCAGCAGTACAGACGTACTGAAGCGGCTGCTGGATTGTTGGCCCACCGCCGCGGGCTGCAACCTGCAGTTGCTGCATTATGACCTGCCCACCCAGCCCGAAATCGCCGCCTGTGACGCCTGATTTCACCGCGGCACGCAGCGAACCCCTGGGGACAGCCGCGCGACGCCGGCTGCTGTGGAGCTATGGCCTCGGCGACATCGGCACCGGCATGGCCGCCACCCAGCTGGGCTTCTATCTATTCGTGTTTTACACCGGTGTGGTGGGGCTGCCGGCCTGGATGGCCGGCCTGGTGCTGATGGTGCTGAAGGTGTGGGACGGCATCAACGACCCCCTGGTGGGCTGGCTCAGCGACCACACCAAACACCCCTGGGGCCCGCGTCTGCCCTGGATGGCCGGCAGCGCCATCCCGCTCGGCCTGGCCTTGGTGGCGATGTGGTGGGTGCCGCCGGGGGGGGACTGGCAGAAATTCACTGTGCTGGTGGCCATTCAGCTGGTGGCCATGGGCCTCTACACCTGCGTCAACCTGCCCTACTCCGCCCTCGCCTCCGAGCTCACCAGCTCCACCCAGCTGCGCACCCAGCTGAATGCGGGCCGCTTCACCGGCTCGATCCTGGCCGGCCTGGCGGGATTGGTGCTGGGAGCTCTGTTGGTGGGCCAGGGTGCCTCGGGCTATCAGCGCATGGGCTGGGTGTCGGGGCTGACGCTGACGCTGTTCACCCTGCTGTGCTGCTGGGGCCTGGCGCCCTTCGCCCGCAACTGCCAACGCCCCACGGGCCAGCCCGAACCGATCCGGCGCCAGCTGCGACGCGTCGCCGGCAACCCGCGGTTTGTGAAGGTGCTGGGCCTTTACCTCTTGCTCTGGTGTGCGCTGCAACTGATGCAGCCCGTGTCGCTGATCTTTCTGGCGGTGGTGATGCGCCTGCCCGAAAGCTGGAGCACCTGGATCCTGATCCCGTTTCAGCTCAGTGCCCTGGCGGGATTGCAGCTGTGGAGCCGGGTCGCAGGACGCCACGGCCGGGTGTGCGCCCTGCGCTGGGGCACAGGCCTGTGGATCGCCGGTTGCGTGGGGGCGACGCTGCTGGTGCCCCTCGATGCCGCAGCAGCTCCTCTGGCCAGCCTCAGCAATGGCATCAGCCTGGGCTTGCTGGTGCTCACGATTGTGGTCACGGGCCTGGGGGCCTCCACCGCCTACCTGATTCCCTGGGCCCTGCTGCCCGATGCCGTCGATGCCGACCCCGACAAACCCGCGGGGCTCTACACCGCCTGGATGGTGGTGGCGCAGAAGCTGGGCATCGGCGTCGCCGTGTTTGCCCTCGGCAATGGGCTGAGCCTGAGCGGCTACGAAGCCGCCCAGGGGCTGCTTCAACCGGCTTCGGCCCTCACCACTATTCGCGTCTGCATGGGCCTGATTCCGGCACTGCTGATCGTCGCTGGCCTGGTGGTGATGCGACGCTGGCCGGAGAAAGGCCTGCACCGCCAGCCATGACGCGTCCCGACTGGCTCAGAGCGCCCCGCTGGCTGAGACGCTTCGGCGCCAGCCTGCTGATTGGCGGCCAAGCCGTGAGCGCCATGGCCAAGGGGCGCATCGGCTTCAACGACCTGATGCAGGAGCTGATGGAGGCCGGGCCTGGCAGCTTCCTGATCGTGCTGATCACCGCCCTCGCCGCGGGCACCGTGTTCAACATTCAGGTGGCGGCAGAGCTCTCCAAGCAGGGCGCCAGCGCCACAGTGGGCGGCCTACTGGCCCTGGGGCTGTCGCGGGAGATCGCCCCGCTGCTCACCGCCACCCTGCTCACCGGCAAGGTGGCCACGGCCTATGCGGCCCAGATCGGCACCATGAAGGTGACCGAGCAGATCGACGCGATCACCATGTTGCGCACCGACCCGGTGGAGTATCTGGTGGTGCCACGGGTGCTGGCAATGGTGATCATGGCGCCGGTGCAATGCCTGCTGTTCTTCTGGGTGGGGATCTGGTCGGGCCAGGTGAGCAGCACGATGCTCTACAGCATCCCTCCCGCCGTGTTCTGGAACTCGGTGCGCACCTGGATGGAGCCCAGCGATCTGCCGTCCATGCTGCTCAAAGCGCTGGTGTTCGGCCTGCAGATCGCCGTGATCGCCTGTGGTTGGGGGCTCACCACCCGGGGTGGTCCCAAGGAAGTGGGCACCAGCACCACGGGCGCCGTGGTGATGATTCTGGTCACCGTCGCCTTGATGGATGCCCTGCTCACCAAGTTGCTGTTCAGCTGATGCCTGCACCTGATCCCCTCACCCCTGATCCCCTTGATCCATCCGCGACCCCCGGCTCCAGCGGCATCGTGCTGGCACCCAGCTTCGGTGTGCCCCTTGGGGTGATCGCCCTGGGGCTGGCCGCCCTCACCCTGCGTCCCTGGTGGAGCGGCGCGATCTGGCTGGGCGCCAGCGTGGCCGTGTTCGGCCTGTTCCTGCTGCTGCAAACCAGCCTGCTGCGGCTGGAATTCAGCGGCGATGCGCTGCTGGTGTGGCGCCAGCAGAGCCTGCTGCGGCGCTTCCCCTACGCCGCCTGGCTGGGCTGGAAACTCTTCTGGCCAGGGCTGCCGGTGCTGTTCTATTTCCGTGAACAGCGCAGCATTCACCTGCTGCCGGTGCTGTTTGATGCGGCCACACTGCGACAGCAACTGGAGCTGCACGTGAGCCCGTCCAGTTCCCCGGAGCGACCCGATTCCCCTAGCGATCTCTGACGACGCCGATGTCTGACGATCCCATCCAGGCTTCCCCCAGCCCCGAGACCCCCAGCCCTGAACCCGACTGGCAGGCCCTGGCCCTGAGCGAGCTGCGCCAGCAGCGCGAGGCCCTGCAGGAGGAGATCCGCCAGCTGGAGGGCCGCCGCGGCCAGATCCAGAAGGAGATCGAATCCAGCTTCGCCGGCCAGGCCGATGCGGTGGCACGGCGGCTCAAGGGCTTCCAGGACTATCTGGTGGGCGCCCTGCAGGATCTGGCCGTGGCGGCGGAGCAGGTGGAGCTGGTGCCCCAGCAGGTGCTGGTGCAGCCCTCCCCCCTCGACCAGGCCAGCCCCGCCGCCAGAGACGCCGAGCCGAGTGTTGCCGTGGCCGCCGCCGGCCAGTTCAGCCAGGACGAAGCCCTGATTCGCGAACGGCTGGCAGGCTTTGGCGGCCAGCCCGACTTCTACGCCGATCCCTGGCAGCTGCGCCGCACCCTCGACCCCAGCGGGGCCACCCTGCTCGACGACTGGTTTCTGGGCCAGGGCGGCCGGGGCGCCCAGCCGAGCTGCGGCAGCCGCAGCCGCAATGCCCTGGTGGCCGCGGCTGCGATTGCCATCCTGGGCGAGCTCTACGGCGAACGCTTCCAGACCCTGGTGCTGGCCAGCCAGCCCGAGCGCCTGGGGGAATGGCGCCGCAGCCTGCAGGACTGCCTGGGCCTGGCGCGGGAAGACTTCGGCCCCACCAGCGGCATCGTGCTGTTCGAGCGGGCCGACGCCTTGGTGGAGCGCGCCGATCGCCTCGAGGAGCGCGGCGAACTGCCCTTCATCGTGGTGGATGCGGGCGAGCAGGTGATCGACATCCCGATCCTGCAGTTCCCGGTGTGGCTGGCCTTTGCGGCCGGCCCCGGCGAATTGATCACCGACGAGCCCTACTGACCCCGCCTGCCATGCCCCTGATCACCCTGCCCGTGCTGCTCGCCAGCTACCTGCTCGGCTCGATCCCCAGCGGCTACCTGGCGGGCCGCTGGCTTGCCGGCCTCGACATCCGCCGCGAGGGCTCCGGCTCCACCGGCGCCACCAACGTGCTGCGGGTGGTGGGCAAGGGGCCTGCCCTGGGCGTGTTTCTGGTGGACGTGCTCAAGGGCACCGCCGCAGTGCTGCTGGCCAAAACCGTGCTCGATCCCTTCGGGGTTGGCGTGGTGCTGGCCGGGCTGGCGGCGCTGGCCGGCCACATCTGGCCCGTGTGGCTGGGCTGGAAAGGGGGCAAGGCGGTGGCCACGGGCCTGGGCATGCTGCTGGGGCTCACCTGGCCGGTGGGCCTGGCCTGCTTCGGCATCTTTCTCGCCGTGCTGAGCGTCAGCCGCATCGTGTCGCTCTCCAGCGTGGTGGCGGCCCTGGCGCTGCCGCTGCTGATGCTGGGCTGGTTTGCCGATACGGGCCTGGGGCTGCGCTGGCCCTACCTGGCCCTCGCCCTGCTCACCACCGTGCTGGTGGTGTGGCGCCACCGCAGCAACATCCAACGGCTGCTGGCCGGCACCGAGCCCCGGCTGGGCGCCTCCAAGGGCTGACCGCACTCAAGCCAAAGCCGGCTCAGGCCAGCGCGCGGCTGCGCTCGGCGGCGGCGATCACCGCCTCAATCAGGGCCGAACGCAGCCCAGCCTGCTCCAGCTGCCGCAGGCCGGCGATGGTGGTGCCGCCAGGAGAGCTCACCATGTCTTTGAGCTGGCCGGGATGGAGATCCCGCTCCTGCAGCAGGGCCGCGCTACCGGCCAGGGTGCGGTGGGCCAGGCGCTGGGCCAGCCGCCGGGGCAGCCCCGCCGCCACAGCACCATCAGCCAGGGCCTCGGCCACCACCGCCACAAACGCGGGCCCGGAGGAGGTGAGGGCCAGGAAGGCATCGAGCTGGGCTTCGGGCAGCTCGTGCACCTCGCCCACCAGGGCAAACAATTGCTCCACCCAGCGCCGCCGCTCCGCCGGCACGGCGTCGGCGCAGGCCAGGCCGGTGAGACCCGCACGCACCAGCGCCGGCGTGTTGGGCACAGCGCGCACGCACTGCCAAGCGGGAAACAGGCGCTGCAGACGCTCCAGGGTGACGCCGGCCAGCACCGAGATCAGCAGGCCGCCCGATGGGGCAGCAGAACCTGCCGCGGCGGCCTCGGCAGCGCCCCGGGCGGCAACCTCCAGCTGCTGGGGTTTGACCGCCAGCAACACCACCGGTGCCGTCCAGGCGGCGGCCGCATCGGTGTCCACGGCCAACTGATGGGCCTGGCGCAGGCTGGCGGCGGAGGCCTCACTGGCCACCACAGCCCGCACACCCTCGCGCTCCACCAGCCCAGCCTCCAGCAGGGGCCACAACAAAGCCTGGGCCATGCGGCCCAGGCCCACCACGCCGAAGGTTGGCGTCACGACGGCCCTAAATGGCGGCGTCCTGGCGTCCCCAAGCTGGGCTGGGGGCCGCCTCCTGCTGGGGCTCGCTGCTCTCCCGACTCACGATCGAGGAGGCGGAGGTCTCTTCGCTGGCGGCCGTGGTCACGGTGACGCAGCTGGGAGCGAACAGAAAAATGCTCTCGCCGACGCGCTCCTGGTGACCATCGATGGCGAAGGTGCCGCCGGCCACGAAATCCACAGCGCGCTGGGCCTGATCCGGCTCCATCATCGTGAGGTTGAGGATCACGGTCTTGCGCTCACGCAGGGCCTGGATGGCGCGGGGCATCTCATCGAAGCTGCGCGGCTCCATCAGGGTTACCTCAGCGGCGGCCGTGGACAGGCCAGGCATACCGATCACGTTGGTGCCGGCGAAAGGATCGTCGGCCGTGAAATCGGAGCTCAGGGCCAGAGCACTGGCACGGCTGGTGAAACCGGGCTCGGGCAGCTCGCCACCGTCGTAATCGAGCTCGTCGTCGTAGTCGCCATCGAGGTAGTCGTCTCCTGAGACAACGGCACGCAGACGGGAGAACAACGACACGGAGCGAACCTCACAGGAAGCTTTCCACCTGAATAGCGTCCCACGCCAATGGCGGCAAGGGTTTCAGAGCGGAATTCGCACCGATTTCGGGATTCGCACCCCGTCAACGGGAGGCTCAGCCCAACGGGGCCGGCCGCGCTCCAAACAGGCTGCTGCCGATGCGCACCCAGGTGCTGCCCGCCGCGGCCGCCTCGGGCCAGTCGCCGCTCATGCCCATCGAGCGCTCCGGCAGGCCCAGCTCCGTGGCCAGGGCGGCACAGTCGCCAAACAGGTCACTGCGCTCAGCTGGCGTGAGGCCCAGGGGTGCCAGGGTCATCAGTCCCACCGGCCGCAGCGGCGCCAGGCCGCTGAGCTCAGGCCAATGGCGACGCAGCTCGGCCGGCTCGAAGCCGGTTTTGGCGGGGTCGGGGCGGAACTTCACCTGAAACAGCACGGCCGGAGCCCGCTGCTCTTCGGCGGCGATGCGTGCCAGGCGGCGGGCCAGCTCCAGGCTGTCGAGGGAGTGGATCGTGCCGAAATGGCGCACCACGCCGCGGGCCTTATTCGCCTGCAGGCGACCGATGAAATGCCAGTCGAGGGGCTCGAGATCGGCCAGCTCGGCCTGCTTGGCCGCAGCCTCCTGCAGCCGGCTCTCGCCGAAGCTGCGCTGCCCGGCCAGCACCGCTTCACGGATCCGGGCGGTCGGCTGGCCCTTGCTCACCGCCAACAGGCGGCAGCCGGGGGGCAGCCCAAACCGCAGGCCGGCCAATCGCTCAGGCAGCCCGCCGTCAGCCACCAGCTCAGATGAAGGTCTGGTCAAACAACTGACGCCAATGGGCATGGGCCTCAGGACCCTCACGACGGGCCCTTGCCAGATTCTGTTCGGCGTAGTGGCGAGCATCCATCAGCGGAACCACCTCAAAGGTGGCACCCCGAGGCTGCAGGGTGACGATGAAGAAAATGCGCTGGGCATACAGCGTGGCAAACAGATCACGGCCTTCGGACACCGACGCCACCCGATAAAGCATCCCAAAGGTGGGATGGTTGAGATAGCGCTCGGGACTCACAAATGCGCTGCTCGCCAATGCGCTGCTCACGAATGCGATCGGTCAGTTGCCATTAAAGGGCACCGACTTTCCAGCGCAGCACGAGCACCAGCAACAGCAATCCCGCCGCCGTGCCATTGAGCAGGCCCTGGCGCCGGCCCCCAACCAGCGGGCGATGCAGCAGCTCAGGTGCCAGCCAGCAGCCGCCGCGAGCCAGCAGCGCCTCAGCCCCCTGCTCAGCCCGCAGCAGCACATTGGCCAGAAGCCGCTCACCCACAGCCAATACCAGGCCGAGGCCCCCTTTCCAGCCCAGGCGCTTGAGATTCACCGCCCGGGTTGCAACAGATCGCAACAGGTTCTGCAGCTCCTCCTGCACCAGCGGCAAAAACCGCAGAGCCAGCAGCAGGGTGAACCCGAGCCGCTCCACCGGCCAGCCCAACCGACCCAGGGGGGCCAGCAGCCAGCTGATCGCCCACACCAGCTGCTCGGGGGCGGTGCTGAGCAGCAGCAGGTTGGCGCTGTGCACCAACGTGAACAGCAACGTGGCGCCATTGAGGCCGAGCTCCGCCGAGCGCCGGGTTACCACCAACGGCCCCTGGCGCAGCAGCACCCAACGGGCACCGGATCGCTCCGGCGGTGCAGTGCCGGGCGGGCCGGGCTCCAGCCGCAGCTCCACCGGCGGGCGTTGCAAAGGGGCTGGTGGCAGCGACCCCGCCGGCAACAACGCGGCCAAGCCGCCAACCAGCAGGGCCAGGGCGAGCAGCAGCGGCACGCTGCGGCGCCACAGGCGCCAGCTCAGGCCACTGACGGCGGTGATCAACAGCAGCAGGACCACCAGGCTGAGGCGCCAGAGCGGCCCGGCCAGGATCGGCGTCACCAGGAAGATCAGGCTCCAGGCCAGCTTCAGCCGGGGATCGAGCCGGCGCAGCCAACTGCCGCCGCCGGCCGCCTCTGCCGGATCCGGAGCGGCGAACTGGCCGATGGGGATCTGGCGCAGAACATCCACTCAGCCGCTCCCTCTCACCTCTGGCCTGGGCTCAACGGCCACGATTCTGGGTACGGGCCAGCTCCTTCTCGGCATCGCGCTGCTGCTTGCCGCGCCAGAACAGCTTGATCGGCGTGCCCTCGAAGCCCAGGCCCTCGCGGATCTGGCGCTCCACGTAGCGGCGATAGGTGTCGCCAAACAGCTTGGGCTCGTTGACAAACAAGGTGAAGCTGGGGGGCCGCACCGCCACCTGGGTGCCGTAGTAGAGGCGGCCCTGGCGGCCGCCGCGGCTGGTGGGGGGCGTGCGCCAGCTGAGGGCTTCGGTGAGCACCTCGTTCACCACCGAGGTGGTGACGCGGCGGCGGTGCTGCTCCACCGCCAGCAGGGCCAACGGGAAGATCGCCTGCACCCGCTGGCCGCTGAGAGCCGAGGTGAACAGCATCGGCGCCCAGTCGAGGAAATAGAGCTTGGCGCGGAGTTCCTTCTCCATCGCCGGCATGGTGTGGCTGTCCTTTTCAATGGCATCCCACTTGTTCACCACCACCACGCAGGCGCGGCCGTCTTCCTCGATGCGGCCCGCCAGGCGCTGGTCCTGCTCGGTGACGCCATCGAGGGCATCGATCACCAGCACGCACACATCGGAGCGCTCGATCGCCTTGAAGCTGCGGTTGATGCCGAAGTATTCAGGGCCGTAGCTCACCGAGCGCCGGCGCCGGATGCCGGCGGTGTCGAGCAGCTTCCAGGTTTTGCCCTCGCGGTCGATCGTGGTGTCGATCGTGTCGCGGGTGGTGCCGCGGATCGGGCTGACAATCGCCCGGTTCTCGCCGCACACGGCATTGAGCAGGCTGGATTTGCCCACATTCGGCCGGCCGATGATCGCCAGCTGGATCGGCTCCTCCTCGCCCTCCTGCTCCTCGCTGGGCGCCAGGAAGCTCACCACCTTGTCGAGCAGGTCGCCGGTGCCGGCGCCGTGGATGGCCGAGATCGGGAAGGGCTCGCCCAGGCCCAGGCCCCAGAATTCCGCTGCCATCGCCAGGCCCGCATCGGGCGACTCGCACTTGTTCACCGCCAGCAGGGTGGGCACCCCCTGGCCGCGCAGCCATTCGGCAATCGACTGATCGGCGGCGGTGCAGCCCTGCTGACCATCCACGATCACCAACGCCACGGCGGCTTCGGCCAGGGCGAGGTTGGCCTGCTCGCGGATCTCCGGCAGGAATTCGCTGTCGTCGTCAAACACCAGGCCGCCGGTGTCCACCACGCGGAAGGTGCGATCGGCCCAGTAGCCCTCCTGGTAGGTGCGATCGCGCGTCACGCCGGGCTGGTCGTGCACGATCGCTTCGCGGCTGCGGCAGAGCCGATTCACCAGGGTGGATTTGCCCACGTTGGGGCGGCCAATGATGGCAACGACCGGTAAGGCCAAGGGAGGTATTCCTACATCTGTCCTGTCTTGACCCTACAGAGAGGCCCCAACCCGGGCCATCAGGAGATCGGCAGGTCGCCGGGATGGCCCGCCACCGGATCGGCCGGCACCTCGCGCAGCGCCGGCAGCGGCCCGCTCTCCGGCAACGGTTCACCCCGCTCAGCCAGGTGGGCCAGCAGCCAGTTCACGGCGGTGGCGCGGCGGGTGCGGCGCGGGTAGAGCTCGCCGATCCGGTAGCCCGCGAAGCCCAGCTGCTCCTTGAGCAGTTGCTTGTGCTCTTTGGGGATGGAGCGGGTGAGGGCGACGCTGGGCGGCCGCTCGGCGATGAACTGGGGCTCGATCGGGAAGGACTCCCGCCACACGGCGCCCGCAGCCGGGCCTGCGCTCCAGATGCCGGAGCCGTTCTGCGCGTATCCCAGGCGCGGCCAGATCAGCTCACACACGAAACGATCGCTGAGGCGGTCGGCCAACACCGCCTCCAGCAATTCGCGGCTCAGGGCGAAGGGATCGGGGCTGGCGGCGGCCTGAACGGAAGCCATCGGCCTGGAGCATCACAATCGGATCACCATGATCACCGCTTCTCCCCCGCAGACACCCCTGCAGCTGGCCGGCAACGGCACACCGCGCGCCCTGCGCTGCCGGGTGCTGCAGTCGCCGTTGGCGGGGGTAAGCGACCGCATCTTCCGCGGCCTGGTGCGGCGCTGGGCCCCCGATGCCCTGCTGTTCACCGAGATGGTGAACGCCACCAGCCTGGAGCTGGGCTTCGGGCTGCAGAAGGTGGAGGAGCTCGCCAGCGAAGCCGGCCCGATCGGCGTGCAGCTGTTTGATCACCGCCCCGCCGCCATGGCCGAGGCGGCCCGCCGCGCCGAGGCCGCCGGCGCCTTCCTGATCGACATCAACATGGGCTGCCCGGTGAAGAAGATCGCCAAAAAGGGCGGCGGCAGCGGCCTGATCCGCGACCCCGAGCTGGCGGCCCGCATCGTGGACACCGTGGCCGCGGCCGTGCGCATTCCGGTGACCGTGAAAACGCGGCTGGGTTGGTGCGGCAGCGACCTCGCCCCCGTGGCCTGGTGCCAGCAGCTCGAGAGCGCCGGCGCCCAGCTGCTCACCCTGCACGGCCGCAGCCGCGAGCAGGGCTTCAAGGGCCGCGCCGACTGGGCCGCCATCGCCGCGGTGAAGGCGGCGCTCACGATTCCGGTGATCGCGAATGGCGACGTCAACAGCCCGGAGGATGCCTTGCGCTGCCTGGCGGAAACGGGCGCCGATGGCGTGATGGTGGGCCGAGGCACCATGGGCGCCCCCTGGCTGGTGGGCCAACTCGATGCGGCCCTGGCCGGCCGGCCGGTGCCGCCCACCCCCAGCCCTGCCGAGAAGCTGGCCCTGGCGGCCGAGCAGCTGCGGGCCCTGGTGGCAGCCAAGGGTGACCACGGCCTGCTGATCGCCCGCAAGCACATGAGCTGGACTTGCAACGGCTTCGCCGGCGCCCCCCAGCTGCGCCACGCCCTGATGCGGGCCCCCACCCCGGCCGAGGCGCTGGAGCTGCTGGATCGGGCCGCAGGCCAGCTGGGAAAGTGCGGAGCGGCTGTTCAGGCTTGAGGAGCAGCTGGCTCCGGGCAGATGCGGCTCTGAAAATCGCAGCGGTGGATCGCTGGCTTCTGCCAACTGAGCGGGATTTCCAGCAGGTCGCGGCTGCCGGTGATGGCCTGCACCGCCAGCAACACCAGCACCAGCAGGTTGGAGGCGATGTGCAGCCGCCGCCAGCGCAGGTGGCGGGTGATTTCAGGCCGGGCCGCCAGGTTGAACAGCAGCAGCCCCGTCAACAGCACCCCGCTCCAGTAGTGGGAGCTCCAGAAGGCCCCGCTGAAGGGGTTGTCGGAGAGGCGCCAGATCTCCGGTTGGCTACCCAGGCCCAGGAGACCGGCCCAGGTGAGCAGGGTGAAGCTGGCCCGCAGCGCTGGCCGCTTCACCTTCAGCAGCGCCAGCAGCGCCACCAGGGTGCCGGCCGCCACAACCATCAGCAGCACCAGGCGCGCTGCCCCTCCGGCAAAAGCCGCTCCGGGCTCCGCGGCCTTGCTGAGGAAGGAGTACACGAGGGCGGTCAACACCGCCACCACCACCCCGGCCGTGAGCCAGCGGCCGTGGTCGGCATGTTCGCGGGGCACCAGGGCGGGCTGCTGGGTGATCCCCAGGCGCTTCTCGCGCACCAGGATCCCCAGCCGGATCGTGGCCCCCACCACCGGGTACACAAACAAGATCACCAGGACCGGGTGCAGCAGGGAGAACCAGTCGATGGCCGTCATGGCAGCACCTGAGTCATGGCAACACCTCGGGCCAACCCTGGCGGATCAGCAACAGCGAAAAGTAGGGCTGCTCCTCGCCGGGCACCGCCGCGGCCGCGGCCAGCAGCTGGTCGGGCCAGCCCACCCGCTGGGCAAACAATGCCGCTTCCAGCAGGCCCCGGGTCTCGAGAATCGGCCGCACCCAGCGCCAGCGTTGGCCCAGCTTGAGCAGGGCCAGCACCGCCCCAGCCGCCCGGGCTTCCGCCAGCAACGCCTCCAGTGCCGCGGCGGTGTCAGGGGTGGGGCGGATCCAGAGGGCGTCCTGCTGCAGGGCCAGGGGCCAGCGGCCTGCTGCTGCTGCAGCCGCCACCGCAGTGATGCCGGGGATCACCGCCACGGGGCAGGCCGGATGGCGTTCCGCCAGGGCCAGCAGGGCATAGGAGGCACTGGCGTAGAGAGAGGCATCTCCCTCGCACAGCAGCACCACGGCGCGGCCACCCGCCACCTCCGCCGCCAGGGCATCGGCGGCGGCGTGCCAGGCCGCCCGGCGCGGTTCGGCCTCCGTCACCATCGGAAACAGCAGCGGCAACCGCCGCTGCTCCGGGTCGATCCAGGGAGAAGCAATGGCCGCCGCCATGCCCTCAGCCTCCAGCCGCGCCACCGGGTAGGCCACCACCGCCGCCGCCTGGATCGCCCGCACCGCCGCCACCGTGAGCAGCTCCGGATCACCGGGGCCCACGCCCACCAGGGTGAGGCCGACGGCGGCAGGCGCACTCGAGGGGGGAATCACACACAGGCTGCTGAGGGGCCCTTTCTAGGCTCACGTCAGTGGGCGCGCTGGTGCGATGAGCCATCTGCAGATCTTCCCGGCCGCTGGCGGTAGCCCCGCCGCGGCCAGCCTGGCCAGCAGTGATCCGGCCCTGATCGGCGAAGCCCTAGCTGCGCGCGGCATCGGCTTCGAGCGCTGGCCGGCCCGGGTGGAGCTCCCGGAGCACGCCGAGTCGGCCGAGATCCTGGCGGCCTATGCCCCGGAGATCGCTCAGGTGCAGGCCAGCGGCACCTACCCCACGGTGGATGCGATCCGCCTCACCCCGGAGCACCCCGAGGGGCAGGCCCTGCGGCAGAAGTTTCTGGCCGAGCACACCCACAGCGAAGACGAAGTGCGCTTCTTTGTGGAGGGCTGCGGGCTGTTCTGCCTGCACATCGGCGAGGAGGTGCTGCAAGTGCACTGTGAGACCGGCGACTTCCTGCGGGTGCCCGCCGGCACCAAGCACTGGTTCGACATGGGCTCCGCCCCGCAGTTCACCGCCATCCGCTTCTTCGACAACCCCGACGGCTGGGTGGCCCAGTTCACCGGCGATGGCATCGCTGCGCAGTTTCCGCTGCTCGATTAGCTGCGTATCCGCGGCTCGTGGTGGGCCGTGCCCTCGCGACCAAAGCGCCCTTCGCAAGTTCGCAGCAAGCAGCGAACCAAGCTGGGAGGGGCTGGTCGCCAGCAGGGCCAGTAAAATGTTGTCTGGCGCGCTTCTATCGCACGGTGCGCACGGCATCGAGAGTTTGGTTGAAGCGGCTGAACAACAACTGCAGGATGGTGCGCTTCTGCAGTTTGATATGGGCATTGAGCGCCATGCCGGGCTGCAACGCAAAACGCTGCCCTTTGCTTTGCAGCACTTGTTTCTCGAGGGCCAGGGTGATAGGGAAATGGGGATAGTCGTATTCAGGACTGGGCGGCAAAGCGTCTTCGCTGATGGTGGCCACCACGGCGGGCAGCGTCCCATAAAGGGTCGGGTCGTAAGCGGTAAAGCCCACCTCAGCCTTCTGACCCGGCCGGATGAAGGCCAGGTCGCGGTTGGGCGCGAACACCTGCGCTTGGAGCTCATCACTGGGCACGAGCTTCAGCAAGGGAACCTGACCACTGGCCACCTGACCGGTCTGGGCCTGCAAATTGATCACGGTGCCGCTGACGGGGGCCCGCAGGGTGACCAACTCCAGCTTGGAGCGGGCACCGACCAGATCGGCCCGCAACTGGGCCTGGGTGCGCTGGGATTCAAAATTGATCGTGACCAGCTCGCGGCGGGCCTCGGCTAACTCACGGCGGGTGGCTTCCAGCAAACGCTCTTTCTCCGCCACATCGAGCATGCGGGTGCCGCCTTCAGCGGATAGCCGCTGCAACGGCTCCAACACCCGTCGATCAATCGCCTCCTGGCGCTCCAAACCGGCGATGGACTCCAGCACACGCGCCCGGGCCGAGGCCAGACGGGAATCCTCAGCCTGCAGCTGAAGACCGAGCTCGTTGACATCGCTGCGTTGCACCTGGGGATCCAGCACCACCAGCGGTTGACCTGCTTCCACCCGCTGCCCTTCCTTGACGAACACCTCCTTCACCACGCCCTGCTCCGGGGTTGTCAGGGCCTGGGTGCTGCGTCGGGTGACCAACTTGCCGGGCACGGCCACGATCTGATCCACCTGCACCACGGCTGCAGCAACAAACACAGTGAGGGTGACAACCGATAGGGCCCCGGCTAGCACCAGTGGCAACTTGGGCGATGGGCGACTCTCCAGCCGCAGGGCCTCTTGTTCGAGATCATCGATGCCGGTGCCCTGCTGGTGCACCAGCCGCCCCGGCAACGCAGGGCGCTGGGCTGGGCTGGACGGACGCGTGGAGTTAGCCATGGCTGGGCTCAGGCGTGATGGGAGCTTTGCTGGGTGGCGAGGGTGGCGAAGGCACCACCCCGGGCCATCAGGCCATCCCAGCTGCCGTCTTCCAGGATCAGACCCTGATCCATCAGCAGGATGCGATCGGCCTCTCGCAGCGTGCCGACCCGGTGGGTCACCACCAACAGGGTG
Source organism: Cyanobium sp. ATX 6E8 (assembly GCF_024346335.1). Classification (NCBI taxonomy): domain Bacteria; kingdom Bacillati; phylum Cyanobacteriota; class Cyanophyceae; order Synechococcales; family Prochlorococcaceae; genus Cyanobium; species Cyanobium sp. ATX 6E8. Next base: position 29,003 of record NZ_JAGQCT010000018.1, read on the forward strand.
CGGCCCGCAAAGCGCTGACGGAGTCGCTCAAGCAACAGAAATTCGGTGGTCGGGTCGAGGGCGGATGTGGCCTCATCGAGGATGACCAAGTTGGGGTTTTGCAGCACCATCCGGGCAATGGCGATGCGTTGTTTTTGACCGCCGGAGAGGGCGCCACCGCGTTCGCCCACCCTGGTGTTGTAGCCATCGGGCAACTGCATGATGAAGTCGTGGGCACAGGCCACCCGGGCCGCCTCCACCACCGCGTCGTAGGGGGCATCGGGCATGTTGAGGCGCAAGTTGTCGAGCACCGTGCCGTCAAACAGGATCGATTCTTGAGGCACAAACCCAACCTGTCGCCGCAGGCTGCCGATCTGCACCTTGCCGATATCGGTGCCATCGACGAAAACACGCCCCTCCTGGGGGCGATAAAGCCCATCCAGCAACTGCACCACGGTGCTCTTGCCGCTGCCGCTGCTGCCGACCAGCCCCACAAACTGACCTGGAGCGATTTCAAGACTGAAGTCGTCGAGCTGGCGACGGCCATCAAGGCCGTAGGAGAAGGCCACCCGCTCAAAGCTCACCTCACCACGAATGGGGCCCAGGGGCAGCAGGCTGGCGCTACTGATGGATTCCTCCGGCTGCTGGCCAAGGACATCGGCCAGGGCGTCCATGGCAGCCCTGGCTTCTCGGTACTGGTTGGAGATGGTGGCGAGGTTGAGGAGGGGCCCGGTGATGCCGCTCGAGAGGATGTACACGGCAAAGATGCCACCCACGGAGGTGTAGCCCTGCACGGCCAACCAGGCCGCCACCATGAACAGCGCCACCCGCATCGCCTGGCTGACAGCCTTGGTCAGCTCCCGGGTGGTGACCTGCACTTGGGAGAATTTGAAGTCTTCGCCGGTGTACAGCCGGTAGCGCTCCAGCCACTGCCAGCGGGCTTGGGTGGCGAAGTTCTGGCTCTTCACGGTGCGGATGGCGGTCAGCACCTCCACCAGGAAACCCTGGGCACGGCTCCAGGCCCGGTTGCGACGGGTGAGCAAACGCTTGAGTGCGGGGCGACTGAAGCGATTGATCAGCAACAGCAGAGGCACCTGGAGCACCACCACAGTTCCAAGCACCGGCTGCAGCCAAAACAGCACCACCGCCAGCAACGGCATGAACAGCAGATCGAGCGTGCTGCTGATCGCCGTATCGGTGAGGAAGCGCCGCACCCGCTGCAGGTCGTAGAGGCGGCTGGAGAGGTCGCCGACTGTGCGGCGATCAAAAAACTTGAGCGGCAGCCGGAACAGATGCCCCACGATCTGGCTGCCCAGGCGCGTGTCGATGCGGTCGGAGAGATCGGACAGGAGCAACTGGCGCAGGAATCCCAGCACCGCCATCACCACGATGGCGATCGCCATCACCACGCCAATCGGCAGAAGCAGGGAGAGGTTGCGGCTACCAACCACCACATCGATGATCTGCAACATGCCCAGCGGAAACACCACCTCGAGCAGCTTGTCCACGAAGCCGGTGATCAGAAGCAGCACCATCTGCGGCCGGTAGGGCTGCATCACGGTCCAGAACCAAGCCAGATCGAAACGCGTGGCTTCTTGGTCGGCGTCGGGCGTTTCGGCAGGCCGCACCAGCATCAACTCCAGGCTCTGGGGCCAGAGCTCCCGCACCTCAGCCAGCGAAAGCTGCACGAGGCCGCGCTGAGGATCGGCCACCAGCAAGCCCTTGGCGCTCGCCTCCTCCACCAGCACAAAGTGATCGTGCAGGCGAATCAGTGCTGGCGGCTCGATGCGATGCAACTGGCTGCCGGGGGAGCGCAGTGGCCGCACTTCCAGGCCCAGGCTTTCCAGCAACTGGCCCAGGTGAATCAGCGAGATGCCGCCCAGCCGGGTTTCGCAATCCAGCAGCACCTGCTGCACGGTGTCACGCGGGAAGGGAAAGCGGTAGCGGCTGGCCAGCCGCTGCAGGCACACCATCGCGGAGGCCAGGGGCCCCTCCCCCAACTCCCGTAGGGGGGGCAGACGCAGGCGAGAGGAGCTAAAGCCCAGGTCGGGCAGCTCATCCGGGGTGGGTAAGTCACTGGCGTCTTGGGCCACGTCCCACAGGGCTTGGGGAGCCCGGTAGCCCCGTTGGCCAGCCGCTGGGCCGGGTTCGGATTGGCTGAAACGCTCGTGCAGGGCCGGTTCGAGCAGGGAACGGCGGATCCCCACCAGACGCGCGGCGTCAGCCCCAACCCCACCAGGCCAGTGGCTGCAGGCCTGGCGGGGCGCGCTCTGGGGCACGCTCTGCAGCCAGAGGTGATCGGCTGGAAGCTCCTGGGGCTGGGCCAGCTCGGCGCCAGTCAGCACCTGCAGGCCACCGGGCTGCCACAGCGCTTCGATCAGTCCAGGGGCATCGCGGTAACGCTGGGGCTGGGCGGCCAGCCAAGCCAGCAGCAGCTCGGCGAGCTCACTGCGATCCACCTCCTGGCAGGCGCGCTGCAAGGCAGGGTCGCTGCGCAACACCTTGAGGAATTCAGCGGCTGGCAGGGCCCCCACCAGGCTGGGCTCCATCGCCAGGGCTGTTTCACAGGGCACGCCGCGCACCAAACCGCACCAGCCGAGGGCATCTCCTGGGCCGAGCCTGGCCAGGGTGAAAGGACCGGTGGCGGGATCATCGGCCACAAGTCGCACACTGCCCTCGGCGATGAACATCACCTGATGGGGCAGTCGATCGCGCTGGAGCAGGGCCTGGCCGGTGCGGTAGCGAAACCACTGGAGGTGGCTGCGCAGGGCTTGCTGGAGCGTGGCCGACTGTTCGGCCAGCCATCCGCGCTGCAGGATCGGCAGGCTGGCGGCCTCAGTCATCGGCGACTCCGAGCCCTTGGGTTGCTGCAAATGTTTGGGTTAGCCATTCGGGCGTTCCAGCACGAGCTGGGCACCGGGCCGGGGCTGCTGATCGAGCCAGCCTTTCAAGGTGGCGTTGAGCCATTCGCGGTAGAGCTGCTCCACCAGCTCTGCGCATAGGCGCGGATTCCACTGGGCCGGTAGCCGTTGATCGAGGCGCACCACCCAACTGCGGCCGGCAGGGGTGAGCAGGGGGGGCTGCACGATCCCCGGAGTGGCACGACGGAGCAGCAAATCCAAAGGCGATTGGAGATCTCTGACGCGCACAGGGCCAACACTACCGCCACTCTGCTGCTCCGCACCCAGCGAAGTTAATGCCAAATCTGCATATTCAGATTCGCCGTCTTGCAATTTGAAAAACCACTCCTGGGCCAGGTCGGGATCGGTGGTTTGCAGGACCGAAAAGCGCACCTGATCCAGCAGCGATCCCTGCTCCAAAAACAGTTCATGGGCCCGTTTGGCAAACCAGCCCTGCTTCAGGTCTTCGAGCTGTTGGCGCTGGGCAGCCAGGCCATCGAGACAGGCCGGATCCAGGCTGCGTTGTTCACACCAGCTGTCCCACGTCTGGGTGGCGGGGGCCATCGCTGCTTGCTGCAACTCCAATAGGGCCGCTGGCGCGGACTCGGACCGGGAGCACAGCAACTGCTCCACCCGGGCCTGCAGCCATAGCAGCAGCAAGCCGGTGCCGATCAACTCCTCCAGCAGGGGAGCAGCTGGCCAGAGCAACACCAGCTGGTGCGAGGGCTGGGACTGTGCTTGGGAGGCCAACAACGGAACAGACAAAACAGCGCAACTGATTGTGGGCGTGAGAATGGCTTACCGCCCATTCAACAGCGCCTGGATCACGCGATGACAGCAACGCAGGCAGGTGCAGACCTGGGCCAGCGGCTTTGGCACCAAGCCTGCACTTGTCTGCAGCAGGAAGCCTGGCCAGAAGCGGAGGGTCTGTTGTGGCGCCTGCTGCAACTGGCACCCTCGGCGAGCTGGGAGTTGCGGGATGCCCTCGGCTATTGCCTGTTGATGCAAGGCTCCTACGCCCTCTGCGAAGCGGTGCTGCGCCCTGCTCTCGAGGCCCCGGGGCGGAGCTTCTGGGTGAGCCACAAAATGGCCGATGCCCTGCGGGGCCAGGCGCGCCTCGAGGAGGCGGAAGCGCTGTATCGGCGCAGTGAACAAGAGGGCTCAAGCAGCCCACTCACAGCGCGCAACCACCTGCAGGTGCTCTATCAATTGGAGATCAAGCGCTGCTTGGACACCCTGGAGGTCTGGTTGGGGCAGCCCGACACCCCAGAGGCGTACTGGAGCGGTGCCCAGCAAGCAGCCCTGCTGGTTCCCGGAGAGGAACTGAGCGACTGGCTCTGGCGCCATGGACTGAGCAACGCCGCGTGCCGCCGCCGGCTGCTGGAAGCCAGTTGCTACGCCTTGAATCCCCAGCGCTGCTGGCAGATTTTGCACAGAGTGGCAGAAGCCAGCCCCTGGGAAGAGGCGCTCAGCCAGCGGCTGCAGCTGTTGGGGTTGGTGGCAACAGGTGAGACCCCAGCCGCTGGTGAATGATGGCGGCGATGCGCTGGGGATTGAGGCGCTCGCGCACCACCCGGCGGCCCCGCTCTCCCAAGGCCCTTGCGGCTACAGGATCAGCCGCCAGCTGGCGCATCGCCTGGGCCGCGGCATCCACGTCCGGCTCGGCCCAGGTGGCACCGGCCGGGTAGTCGCCTGCGGTGGCAGGGATGGTCACCGGCTGCCAGGGGATGCTGCAACAACTGCCGGGAGCGCAGAACTCCAGGTTGCCGGAATAGCCCGTGGCGATCACCGGCACGGCGGCGCCCATGGCTTCTGCCAGCACCAGCCCAAAGCCTTCCGCGCGGTGCAGGCTCACCAGGGCTTGAGCAGAAGCGAGCAGCGCATCAAGCTGGGCGGAGCTCAGCAGCTCATCGCGCCAGCTGATGCGCGGGTCGGATGCGGTGAGGGCCCGCAGCTCAGCTGCTCGAGCCGGAAACTGCGCAGCACTGCTGGTTTTGATCACCAGCTCGACTGCAGGGGCGGCATCAGTGGCCGTGCCGGAGCCAAGCGGGAAGGCCCGCTGAAAAGCGTCGATCACACCTGCGGGATTTTTGCGTTCTGGCGTGCTCCAGTAATCGAACAGGGTGAGGAAGCGAAACGGCTGCCCGGCCCTCGGTGGGGCCTGGCGCTTGGCATAAAGAGCGTCCAAGCGCGGCCAATCGGGCAGGTGGGGCACCGCCACCACCGGAACCGGTGCCCGCTGGGCCAATGCCTGCGCCGAGAAGCTGCTCGGGCACCAGATCTCGTGGAAATGGCGGAAGTGGTCCTGCCAGCCCTCTGGAAACTGCTCGAGCTCCCAGGCCCAGTAACCGATGCGGATGGGGGCCTGGAGCGTGGCCGGATCCAGCAAGCCGGGGGTATGGGTCAGAACATTGGGGTTGGTGTGCACCAGCTCCACCTGCACCGTGGCTGGCTCCAACGAAGGTTCCGGGTCCTCAGCCGGCTCCAGGGGGGGGTGGCTGACGAGGGCCAGATCCACGGGCTCCACTTCGCAGCCGGCCTGCTCAAGGGCGCGCCTGGTGGCCTGGGCGCCACCGGCTAGGCCGAAAGCAGCGCGCAGGTGGCCATAAAGACGAATACGAATTTGCAACGCTGTATACCTACCGATATGGGGCATATTGGCCTCGGCGAAGGCTGGCCGCACAAATGGTGATGGGTGCCAGTGCTGCATCGGGGCACTGCGATTTGCGCAGTGGGGCGCAGCGGATGCGCCCTCAATTCATCCTGCAAGCGCAGGAGCTGAGGGAACGCCTGCATGGCCGGCGCCGGCGCCTCCAGGAAGCCGAAACCCTGCGGCTGGCCCTGGAAGAGCAGCTGGGCATGGCCCTGGCCGACCTGCACCAGCACGTTGGCCCCTACCCGCTGTTTCGCCCAGGCCGCGACCAGCACACCGACCTGCATCAACGCTTCTACGCAGCCCATGCTCAGCTGGCACCGCTGTATACCGCCCTTGCGGCGCGTGTGGTGGTGGAGCTCATCGGTGAGCCCTGTTTCGTGCAACAGATCCCCACCTATCGCTTTGGCCTGCCGGGCAACCGCTGGGTGGGCAGTTTTCATCACGATTCCGATTTCGGCCACCCGCCCCATGAGCTCAATGCGGTGCTGGCACTCACGCCGATGCAAGGCTCTGCCGCGCTGCAAGTGGAGGAGCAAGCGGGCAGTTATCGGTACAGCCCACTCTCCCTGGCGGCCAGCGAGCTGGTGCTGTTCAACCACATCGATCGGCGCCATGGCTGCTGCCGCAACCGCGAAGGGGTGTCGGTGAGCAGCATCGACTTTCGCTTTGTGCCCGAGCGTTTTGCCGCTGCGGCATTTGCGCGCGAGCAGCACAGCCTCAACACCGGCGTTGCCCTGGTGCCCGGTGGCTACTTCAGCGCCGAGCCCGTGGGGCAGGGCTGATGGGCGCCCGCAGCCTGCTGGAGCGGCGCCTGCGCCGGTGGCAACAGGATTGGGAGAGCTGGAAGCAACGCCGGCTGGCCCCCTTGGCAGCTCCGCTGCAGCGGCGTCACGCCGAGCGGATGTTGGCCCGAATCCGGCGGCTGGAGCGGGTCGAGCAGCTGATCTGGCCGGAGCAGACCGCAGCGGCCAGCCGGATGGTGCTGTTTTGCCACTACTCGCCGCGGGGCCACTTGCAGGCCTGCGTGCGGCGCCTGCTGAACAACCTGACGGATCGGGGCTGGCAGGTGCTGGTGATCAGCAGCGGCTTGAAAGAAGCCGGCCTGCAGTGGTGTGCCGAGCGGCAGATGCCGGTGCTCTTGCGCAGCAACCAGGGGCGGGATTTCGGTGCCTTCCAAGATGCCTGGCTGGCGCTAGCCCAGCGGGGCGCGCTGCAGCAGTGCCAGCAGCTGGTGTTGCTCAATGACAGCGTCTATCCGGTGGTGGATCTGGAGACGAGCAGCTGGCCGCGCTTTCTTGATGGGCATCCAGACGCGGTGGTGGGCTTCACCGACTCCTTCCAAAACGGCTACCACCTGCAGAGCTATGCCTTGAACATCCCTGCTGCGGTGTTGCAGCAACCCTGGTGGCATGGGTTCTGGTGGAGCTACCCGGGCTGGGGCGGCACGGCCGCAGCAATCCGGGATGGCGAGATTGGCCTGTCCCAACTGCTGCTGCGCCACGGGGTGGCGTTGCAGCCCCTGCATGGGGTGGTGGGGTTGCGCAGTTGGCTCTGCAGCACCGCCCTGGCCAAGCAGCTGTTGGAGCACTGCTCAGCGGCGGCGGCAGACCTGCTGCTGGGCCAACTGCTCGAGAGCAGCGATCGCGCGATCATTCATGTGTCGCCGAGCCATCAATTCGCCATTCCCTTGCTGCTGCAAGGGTTTCCATTCATCAAGCGCGACCTGCTGGAGTCAAATCTCTGCCACAGCCTCGATCCGCTCTTGCTCGCTGGTGGCCGGCCCGACTGGGTGGATGCGGTCGAGCTGGTGGATTTCCTGCGCCCACCGATCATTGGCTACAAGCAATAGGGCACTACAACCAGCGGATCACAGCCATCCGGCGCCGGTCAAGCCAGCGGAGCAGCACCGCCACCAAGGCCAATTGCACCAGCAGCACCAGCAGCTGCCAGCCCCAGCGCATCTCGCCGAGGAAGGGGTCACGGGCCAGGCGCACCCAGCCGTAGAGCGGGTTGAGTTGGCTCACCCAGGCCAGAGCCCCCAGGCTTTGGCGATAAAAGAGGATCGGCGAGGCCAAAAAGCCGATCTGCAACAGGATTGGCATCAGCTGGGGCAGATCAGCCAGGGCCACCGCCAATGGGCTGAGCAGGAGCGAGAGCCAAAGGCACCCCAACAGCAGGTTGAGGAGGCCTAACCAACCTCCTTGCAGCAGCCGCAGCCACACCTGGGGCTCCAGCACACCCACCACCAGCAGCAAGCCAGCCAGGGCGATCAGCAAACTGAAGCTGGTTGTCACCCATTCCTCCAGCACGTAAACCCCCAGGGGCAGGGGCTGGTTGAGCAGGCGTTCCCGCGCCCGCTCCATCAAGGTGCAGCTGGCCGTGATGCTGCCCGCCAGGGTGGACCAACTCACCATGCCGAGGGCCACGTAAATCCAGTAGGCCGGCCAATCGGGCACGCGGGTGAGGGTGCCGTAGATGGTGCCCAGTACCGCCACCGACAGCAGGGTGGAGAGACCAATCCAACCGCTGCCAATCAGCGTGCGGGCGAATTGCACGGACAACCTCAGCCAGGCGGCATACGCCAGTGCCGGCAGGATCTGGCGGTAGCTGTTCAAGCTGCTGCACGGGGTCATCCCACCATCCCTTTGTAGAGCTGCAAGGCGCGAAACAGGCTGCCATCGAAGCAGATGCGGCCCCGCTCAAGAATCACCCCCCGGCTGCAGTAACGCTGCAGAAGATCCACCGAATGGGAGGCCAGCACCAGGGTGCCGGCCTGGGCCATGAAGCGATCCAGCTGGGCTTTGGCCTTGCGCTGAAACCACTGATCTCCCGCCACCAACCCCTCATCGAGGGCCAGGCCCGTCACACTGCGCCCGGTGATCAGGGCAAACGAGAGGCGGGTTTGCATCCCCTGCGACCAGGTTTTGGTTGGGGTGGCCAGGGCATCACCGAGTTCGGTGAACGCTTCGATCTCATTGAGGTAATCGGCCCAGCTGCTGTGTTGGCGTTGATGCAGCAGGTAGTTGTAGTAGCAGAGCTGCACACCGGTGAGCTCACGGCTGTAACCCAGCGACTGCTCGATGATGGGCGAAAGCAGCTCGCCATGGCAGCGAAAGGTGCCTGCCGTGGGGGCATAGATGCCGCTGAGTAGGCGCAGCAGGGTGGTTTTGCCACTGCCGTTGTGGCCGAGCAACCCCACCCGTTCGCCACGCTCAACATGCAGGGTGAGGCCATCGAGGGCGAGGGCTCGGGTGCTGGAGCGGCGCACACCTAAGGCCAAGCGCGTGAGTGAATGGCGCTGCTCGCGGCCGCGCAAATCCACACACACCCCCTGCAGCTCCAGATGGGGGTCGGCAACGGGGCGGCGCTGGGCCTGCTCGAGCCGCTGCAGATCCGTTTCTCCCAACAAGCGCTCTTGTGGCGCCGTGCCGCGGCGCTCCGCTGCCAAGGCATGGCCCAGGGTGAGACGCCGGTTGGTTTCGATCGCCAGTAGCTGCTGGGTCAGCAGGGGCTGCTGGTTGAGCAACCGATCCACCTGAGCGCAAACGGCTGGATCCACTTGCTCCAGCCGGCGGGCTGCGGTGAGGGCCCGGTAAAAGTGCAAGGCCAGGTCTTGCCAGGTCTGATCTACGCCCTCGAGTTGTGCAGGGATAGCGGGCAGGGGGCGAGGCGGGCCGCCGGGCCCGGGGGTTGGCGCCACCGCCAAACCAGCCTGGCGCCACTGCTGCAGTGGACCGGCGAGTTCGGCGGCAGGATCGGCAAGCAAGCGCTCGAAACTGAGCAATGGCCAGGATGCGTGCGGCAAGCCGGGCTGGTTTGGCAGCATCTCAAGGTTGTGGCGTAGCCACAGGGCCAGAGCCTTGATCGGATGCATGTCGTCGCGGTAGCCGATCGAGGCCACCACAGCAAAGGGATGGCGCACGATCGCCACTCCCCAACGCTGCCAGGGCTGGGGCAGAAACGACTGCCAGCAGCCCCAGGTGCGGCACAGCCGTGGATCCTTGAGGGCCCGTAGGCCCTTGCCACCAAGCAAGGGAGGGTCGCTTTCGGTGGCCAACAAGCCTTCGAGGCCGCGCAGGCATTCGTTGTCCAAGCCCTGCACCTGGGCCGAGTCCACGCCCGATGCCAGGGGCCAGGTGCCATCCCAAGGCGAGCCGGCCTGGGCGAGCAAGGCCTCATTGAGGGCTAGAAAATCAGCCGACTCCTGAAACCCATCGGGGTTGTCTGCTGCTGGTGGCAACAGATTGGTGGGAAGACTGACGCCGGCACGCTCGAGCGTGCGCACCAACAGGGAGGTGCCGCTGCGATGCATGCCCAGCACCCAGAGGGGCTGGGCATGGGTGGGGATCAAGGGATCAGACGAATTGGATGTCGTCGTCGTTGATGGCCTGGCCTTCAGAGACGATCGTAGTGGTGCCGGTTTGGGCGCCACTGAGACTGATCACGATCTGGTTGGTGCCTTTGCCACTGATCGACACCAGGCCCTGGAGCTCTTTGGCAATTTGAATTTTGTCCGCACCTTCCACCTTGAAGTCGGAGATGGTGTTGGTGCTGGTGCCCTGGAGCTGGTCAACGGTGAGATACACCACATCATTGCCCTTGCCCAGGGTGATGAAGTCATTGCCAGCCCCCGGACGCACAATGTCGTCGCCCGCACCAGCATTGATGGTGTCGTTGCCGGCGCCGGCACGAATGAAATCGATCCCGGCGCTGCCCTGAATTTCGTCGTTGCCAGCGCCGGTGTGGATATAGGTGTCGGGAGTGCCATCGAAAGTGCCAGGAGGCGCGTTGTCAGCGATGGTGCCGGCACCTCCGAGGCCGGAAAGATTGACATTGCCACTCACCTTGGCGCCCCCGATATTGGCCCCGTCGAGGTTGACCACCATGCTGCCGCCCTTGGTGTCGGTGGCTTGGATCACCGCGCCACCCATGCCCAGCGGATTGCCATTGCTGTCACGCGCAATGCCGACGTCGATGTCGCCGTTACCCGTTAGCAACACCTGCGCTTCCTGGGTGGCCACGGCCAGCGTGCCGTTGCCGGTGATCGTCACCGGAGTGCCCGTAGATCCGGGATCGGTGATGACCACAGGCGTTGCGGTGTTGAGCGTCGTTGTCGAACCGGCGATGGGCTCAACCGTGGAGCTCGTTACGGTGATGGGTGCAACGGTGGGGATGGCGAAAGACACCGTGTATAAACTTCACTGCGCAAATTATACAGCATTGCAACTACGGATTCGGCTTGGCTGCGTCAGCATTCGCCGCTAAGTGCATCATTTGCATTATAAGTTGCAGAATCCGAATGCCAGCCTTGGAGTGCTGTTCCGCGGCGCCACAGCCGGCACCCCGCCGGAATCATGTGCTCGGCCGGGGCATCGCGGGCCCCCTTGGCCAGCGCCAGCCCCGTCAACAGGGCATGTTGCTGGGGATCCCAGCAGGGCCACCAGCGCAGCTTGAGCGCCCCCGGCTGCTGCAGGAGCCGCTCCAGGTTGTGCTGCTGCAGTAGGGGCTCTGGACTGGCCAGCAGCCAGATCACCCGGAGACCATGGGGACGTGCAGCCACCTGCTGCAACACAGACACCAGGGCCAGACCATCGGCATCGCCCCAAAGCGCCAACTCAGCGCCGCCCTCCTCAGGCCCCTCCGCAGCCGCCAGCGGCAACGGCAGCACCGGGCCACGGGCAATCAACCCAGCGATCTGGTCGCTGCTCGCGCCGGGCTTCATGAGCCCCCGCAACGGCTCCAGCCAGCGCTGTTGGCGGCGGCGCCATGGGGCTGGCAGCGGCTCACCCCGCAGCAGGGCCAGGGATCCGCGGGCACCGTGAGCCTTCAGGGCCTGCTGCAGAAGCTGTGGAGCCCAGGCATGGCCCGGGTCGAGGGTCAGCACCTCGCGGCAGTAGTGCACGGCGGCGGCAGGCTGCTGCTCGCGCATGGCCTGGCGCGCCAGGCGCATCAGCGGCGCCACTTGTTGGGGGTGTTGCTGCAGGCTGTGGCGCCACCATTGGGCTGCCTCGCCATAGCGCTGCGCCTGCTCCAGCACCTGGGCCAGGGCATTGGCCAGAGTGGGGGTGATGGTGTAGCTGCGCTGGCCATAGAAGCGCACCAACTGCTCGAGCAGTTGCAACGCCTGATCTGGGCACTGTTGCTGTTGCCAGGCGCCGGCCAGGGCCAACAGCTGGCTGTCTGAAAGGTTTGGTGGCGCTGCCAACAACGCGGCCTGGAGGGCGCGGGCCTGCTCCAAGTGGCCCTGCTCCAGCAGCAGCGCTAAGCGCTCCCAGCTGGCCCCATGGGCGGGCAAAAGGGCTGCTGCCTGGGCGGTCTCACCCTGGCTCAGCCAAAGCTCAGCGAGGGCCTTCTCCAGCTCTGGCCGCTCCGGGGGCAGCAAGCTCCAGAGCTGCCAGCGGCCTGCCGCCACCGCATCGCCGCAGCTGCGCCGCCAGCGCGACACCCGCTCAAACAGCTCCGGCGCTGGATTGGGCTCCGCCAACCCGTTGAGGGTGTCGTGCAGCTGGGGGTCAAGCATGGGCCGCGCACCACTGGGCGATGGCCTCGGCCGCCGGACTGCCGCCGGAGCGCAGGTCGATCGGAAAGGCCAAGGGCCCTTCATAGAGCAGCTCTTGCAGGGGCCAGGGGGTGTCAGCAGCAGGCAAAACTTGATGCGACAGCTGGCGCCGCTGCATCAGCCCGGCGAAATAGGGGGGCTGGTAGGCCGGATTCACCAGCTCGAGCACCGCGGTGCCCGGCTGAGCGGCGATCAGGTTGGCCAGGGCGGCCCCATGGGGGGCCACGATCCGCTGGGCATGGGCCACGGCCAGCAGCTGGTCTGCCACGGGCCCGAGCGGCAGGCTGGCCACGCCCGGCAGGAAGGCAGCGTCGAGCCCCAGCAGCGCCCGGCGTGGCGTGGCGGGCCGGGGCAACAGCAGGGGTGGATCGGTGGTTGCCCCCGCCCTGCCCCCTGCCAACGGGCTGGTGCGTGCCACCGCCCAGAATTGCTCAAGCCACGCCAGGTTGGCGCCTGCCGGACTCCCAAAGGCGCTGGCAAAGCTGGGCACCAGCAGCAGCTCGGCTTGCAGGTGCGGCACCTGCTGGGCGCAGATCCGCCGCTCCGGCGGAATGCCGAGGCGCTCAAGGGATTCGGCCACCCAGGGCCCTGTGCCGCCGTTGTGCCACAGCTGCAGGCCCGGCCACTGCCGCTGCAGTTCGGGCCAGCAGCGCCCGAGCCGCGGCAGCAGCTCAAGCTGCCAGTGGAAGTAGAGCTCTCCGGAGAGCTCCGCGATGGCCAGCACCGGGCCCGCATGGTGCACCTGCGGCGGCAAGCCTCCTGCGGCCGCAGGCACCGCAGCCAGCCAGCCCAGCTGCCGCAGCGCCTCATCGCGATGGGCCTGCAGGTGGGAACAGGTGGGCCAGGGCCAGGGGTAGCGGCGACAGAGCTCCGGCAGAAAATCGCTCTCGGCCGTCTGCACCGCCAGGCCATGGCTGTGGCCCCAGGGGTTGGTGTGACGCTGCACCCAGCAGCGGCCGCCGGGCACCTGCCAGAGCTGCAGGGGTGGATCGTCTGGAGCCGGTTGGTGCTGGCAGGGGCTGCAGGCCTGGGCCGCACAGGGGCTGCTGGGCCAGGGCTCGAGGGCCACCGGCCCAGCCGCAGCAGCAGGGCGAGCAGCTGCTGCACCTCCAGCGTCTTCCAGCCAGCTGGCCCCCTCGCCCAAGCCCAAGCGGCGATACAGCCCGGCCAGATGCAACGCCAGCTGGGGATCACGGCCGCAGCCCCAGGCCCGCTCCCAGTGCTGCAGCGCCCGGCCAGGGGCCTCCGCGTAGCAGAGCTCTCCCCACCCCCGCAACAGCGCTCCCAAGGCAACCACCTCAGCCTCGCCAGGGTCGCCAGCCAGCAGGGCCTCGATCAGACCCAGCGCCTGACGGCGCAGGGGGGCCAGGGGGTCGACCGCCAGGGTCGCAGCGGCCGCCTGCACATGGGCGCGCACAGCAGCGCGATCCTGCAACAGCAGCTGGCGCCAGTGGCCGAGGGCTGCTTGCGGCCGGGCCTGCTCCAACGCAGCCAAGGCGTCTTGGTGCAGAGCTGCGGGGGGCAACACCGAACCCCTCATGGCTGCAGCAGGGTCACGGCTTGCCGCCAGAAGGACGACGCCAGCAAAGCCAGCCGATCAAAAGGCTGACCCACGCGGGCCGCACTGCGGGCAAATGACGTGGACCCCGGCAATCGGTCCAGGGTGAATGAGAGTCCTCAGCCGGCCAGACTGGGCCGGGGACTTCACCATGAAACGCACCAGGCACACCGCGGAGCAGATCATCCGCAAGCTGAAAACG
>NZ_JAGQCT010000019.1:0-42383 GCF_024346335.1 Cyanobium sp. ATX 6E8
TCCAATACGAATCAATTTGCCAAAAATATTGTATTGCTTGAGCACTTATGATCTGCTGCGACGATGCCGAAAGGCATTTTTTTATGGTGATCAGAGGCTGGCAAATCTCGTAAATTTCGAGGTGCCCTTAAAGCGTTGCTTGCAGAGTTCTTTTTGCCTTTTGTTCTGTTGCATGATTCTTGCCCAGCTTTGTTGCTAAAAAACATCAGCAACAGAGACAAAGAAACTGCCGATGGGATCGACAATATTCCCAAATAAGAGCTAATTCCGTATTGGATAATTGGATAAGTGCTGACAGCATCCCACAGTGTTGAGCCTGCCATTAGGCTTGACGTATTTCGACAGCTTTGATCGAATTCCTGGGATGCACATGTTTTGCCCCTGAGGCTTGTCCCACTTGGCCAAAAGAATTCTCTCAGGCGACTACCAATTCCTTCATCCCGTGCGCTAACAGTTCTTCTGTTTGGTGTTTGAAACGCAATCTCTTGAGAGTCGCTATCATACCTTGCTTTTATTTTGTCTGCAGCTTCTCTTATGTAGCGGAGGTCTGGCGAGGTATCAATCCATTTGACAAGCGTGAGCGGAGAGAGTTCTACTACTGAACTGTCCTTGGAAGCCTCAGCCATGATCGTCACATTATTTCAGCACCTTAGCATCTCTAGCTGCCTGAGGCTATCGTTAGATATGTTTTGCTCGCAATTCTGGGATGCTTGACGGGATCTTGTTCATTGCCTTCGTTGCCCTGGTGGGATTTGCCGTGGTTCAGGTAGTGCTCTGGTTTGGTGTCTGACACTCTGCTATCTGTGCTAGGCATTGAGGCATAGGCATTCAAAACTGCTTTGCCTCTGTGGAGTGCTTGAGGTATCGTGCGCCTTATGGCAAAGCAAGTTCGTCTGACCCTCGCCAAGGCAATCGCCAAGGCAAATCTGCGTCGTGCGGAAGCGGGTGAGAAGGCAATCACGATGAACGCTCTGGCGGTTGCGGCAGGGGTGGCAGCAACCACAATCACCCGACTGGCACGGAACGATCAGAAGGCGGCATCCGCCCTGTCTCTGGATCTGGCATCCAAGATTGTGACGGTTCTGGATTGTGGGATTGAGGATCTGTTGGAGGTGGTTGAGGCGTAGTTCTCAATGAAAGAATGAATCAGTCCACCATTTTGCTTACAGCAGATATTTGTCATAGAAGATTCTCCACCCTAATTCTGTTGCCTCCTCGGAGAGTTCTTCTAATAGGTCGATGGTATCGTCAATCTCCAAACCCTGCCTGAACTCTGTGACTCCGCCTACGCAAAGTTCCTTGGGCAAGTCCATCGCGGCAAACTCCTTGGTTAGATGTAACGCAACCTGCTCAACTGCCCAGCAAAGTGCCCTCGGCATCTCTTTCGTCCACCAAACTTCTGTGTAGTCGCCTCGGGAACGCTTTTCTAAGTCGAACGCAATACCGATCTTCTCGCATGTTTGTGCCACTTCTACGAAGTAGAGGAGACTAGTTCTGTTGGCATATTCGGGATCTTCGGCATATGCTCGGTGCCCCTCGTTATGGAAATTGAGCGGACTCTGCTCTCGCATAAGACAACCGCAACTCCTTGTATTGCCAAACTTAACCATCGATACAGTGCTTATTGTTCTATTCCCACAGTCACAAAGAAACTCCCACTGTCTTTTTGCCTTGCCATTAGGGAACCTTGCGCCAACAACTGGTTTGATTGCGACTAGGCGCCCAAAGCGTTGCCCGCATATATCTATTGCGTGCCGTGCCGTAATTGCCTCTGCTATGCCGCACCCGCAACTAGTAGTATTCCCAGAGCGGAGACGATTTCCTTCTACAACTGTCTTTTCCCCGCAGTCGCATTGGCACAACCACATTAGGCGTGAACCGTGATCACCCCCTTTCCCTGCGGGACTGATTATGAGCAACTTCCCGTACCTTGTGCCTGCCACCTCAATTATTGACCGTCGCTCTGACAGTTGCTCTTTATGTAGGCAACCACATGATCTTGTTGTCCCTCTTATCAGAAGTTCCGTGATCACCCACTTTTCGTTTCCACAATCACATTTGCACAACCACGCTGCCGCTTCATTCCTGCTGCCCTTTCTGCGCTCTATCGCAACTAGTCGACCGAAGCGTTGATCTTTTAAATCAAGTGCCTTGGGCATTGAATCCTCTCGATGCTTCTAAACTCCGCACACCCTGGGACTGAGTATCCATCATTCAATTACAGGGTTTCCCGATGGTGCTCCTATCAGGGGGCAGCACCTCCAGCAGCAGATCCCCCAGATCCTCATCGCTTGCTTCGGATGTGCTGATGGTCGCTGAGTCAGTCACTGGGTCTGGTCGCTTCCGCCCATTCTCGCCTGCTGGACTGGGTTTTGCCCGTTATGCGGTGTGTGCATAGTTTCAGCGGATGCCTGTGGGAACACTGTGAGCAGTCGCTCCAGATCCGATGACCACCCTGACCACCGCTGCTCTTGCTACGGAGGTTCTTGAAGGCACCCTGCTGACGCTGGAGCAGATGACCACACGCCTCACCGTGCTCGCCCTGAATGCCTCAAGGAACCAAGAGCAGTCCCCAACAGTGCGGATACTCCTGGGTGACCTGCTGGCGGATATTCAGGCGTGTGAGGAGCAGTTGGGGACTTATGCCGCTATGGACGCCTGACACCTCTTGGTCCGCTGGTGCTGCCTGAACGTCCAGTGGTTGCCCTTTACGACCATTCCGCAATGCTCACAGGTGCTTGTGGGGACTTCTTTGATCCAGTTGGCGGGTCGTTCTCCCACCAGTTCCCGCCTGGATGGGTCTATGTCCCTTCCTTGCTGATAGCGGGTCAGGGCAGGGGCAGTCGTGACAAACCCAGTCTCCAGGCATCGGAACAGCAGGGACTGCCCGCGAAGGTTTTGGAGTTTGCGGGAAGGGACGCTCACTTCCTTGTGCCTGCTCTCGTGTCGATTGTCCCGTGCTCTGCCCGTTTTGCTTGATGGGTCAGTGAGCGAGGACTTGACCTCAACCCCTCGTCGCAACTAGTACAGGTGTTCTTACCTTGCTGCTGTGACCGCCTCTGCCGCTTTGACCCACCCAGAGGAGTGGGATGACCTGGAGTGGGATGTCCTGAAACCATCCCGCACGGGGTCTGTCTGCATCACCTGCCAGCACTTCCGCTACGAGGTTGGCAGGCACTGCGTCACCCTGCTGACCTGTCCGATTCACCAAGGTCTGATTCCTCAGGGGGAGCATCTGACCAAGCGGTGCTCTCAGTGGGTGGCACGGCAGGAGGTGCGGCAGGGGTGGTGTCCTGAGGGTGGGTGAGGTGCCTTGCTTACGGAAAGAATCCGCTTCTGCCAATGGATTTGAGAAAAAAGGATCGACTTGAACGTATCGAGTTTCAGTTGAGCACTGGGAATTACGTCTGTCTCCTCCGTAAGCGTTCCGTAAGCGTCACCCAGTCACCCCTCAGAACCCCTCCAGCGCAACGGGTTTGCCTCTACGTCGTGTAATCGGCGTTGATGCGGACATATTGATCCGATAGGTCGCAGCCCCAGGCCACGCCTGAGCCGGATCCGGCGCCCACCACAAGGCGGATCAGCACCGGGTCGTTGCGGAGGTAGCCGCTGGCGGCGGCGCGATCGAAGGCCAGGGGCTGGCCGGCGGCCATCAGCTGGTGCTCGCCCAGCCACAGGACGACGGCGCCGGGATCAAAGGGCACACCGGCGCGGCCGGCGGCGGCCACGATCCGGCCCCAGTTGGGGTCGTGGCCGTGCACGGCGCACTTCACCAGCGACGAACCGCACACAGTGCGGGCGATGGCGCGGGCGCCGGCGTCATCGGCCGTGCCCTCCACCTGCATCTCGATCAAACAGGTGGCGCCCTCGCCGTCACGGGCGATCGCCTTGGCCAGGTGTTGCGACACCGCCGTCAGGCCGGCCTCCAGCGCCTCGAAGTGCTCGGGGCTTAAGCGCTCGCCGGCTGCAAAGGCCAGGAACGTGTCGTTGGTGCTGGTGTCGCCGTCCACCGTGATCGCATTGAACGAGCGTTCCACCGCCCGCTTCACCATCGCCTGCCACACATCCGCCGGCACGCCGGCATCACAGGTGAGGGTGCCGAGCATCGTGGCCATGGTGGGGTGGATCATCCCCGACCCCTTGGCCATGCCGCCGATGCGCACCGTGCGGCCGCCGAGATCGGCCTCCAGGGCGATCTGCTTGTCAGTCAGATCGGTGGTGAGAATCGCCAGGGCCGCCGCCCCGCCACCCTCCGGGCTGAGGGCCGCCACCAGCGGATCCAGGCCCGCCAGCAGGGTGGGCATCGGGATCGGCACGCCGATCACGCCGGTGGAGCAGATCAGCACGGCCCCGGCGGCCAGCCCCAGGCGCTCGGCCACCGAGGCGGTGGCGGTGAGGCTGTCAGCCAGGCCGTGCTCTCCGGTGCAGGCATTGGCCTGGCCGGAATTGGTGAGCACGGCGCGGGCGTGGCCGCCGCTGATCGCCAGGCGCTCGGCGCAGAGGTCCACGCAGGCCGCCCGCACCAGGGAGGTGGTGAAGGTGCCGGCGCATACGGCGCCCTCGGGGGCCAGCAGCAGGGAGAGGTCGGGCTTGCCGGAGGCCTTCAGCCCCGCCGTGATCCCCGCCGCGAGGAAGCCTCTGGGGGCCGTGATGCCGCCGGGAATGGGGTGCCAGGGGTGGGTCAAGGCGCTGCGGCCACTGGCTGCATCCTGAACCACACTGATGCGATGGCCTCCACCCCCCAGCGCCGCATCGGCCTCACCGGCGGCATCGCCAGTGGCAAAAGCAGCGTTGGCCAGCTGTTGGCGGCGAGGGGGCTGCCGGTGCTGGATGCCGATGTCTATGCCCGCGAGGCGCTGGCACCCGGGAGCCCGGGGGCGCAGGCGGTGCTGGCGCGCTACGGCACGCTCGATCGCGCCGCACTGGGGCGGATCGTGTTTGCCGATGGGGCCGAGCGGCAGTGGCTGGAGCAGCTGGTGCATCCGCTGGTGCGGGCGCGCTTTGCGGCCGAGCTGGAGCGCCTCGCTGCGGCACCGGTGGTGGTGCTGATGATTCCGCTGCTGTTTGAGGCGGGCCTCGAAGCGCTCTGCAGCGAGGTGTGGCTGGTGGACTGCGAGGAGGCCCAGCAGCTGGCACGGCTGATGGCGCGCGATCAGCTCAGCGAAGCTGACGCCCGCGCGCGGATCGCCGCCCAATGGCCCCAGGCGCGCAAACGGGGGCTGGCGGATGTGGTGCTCAACAACCGCGTTGGGCCGCAGCAGCTGGAGCAGGAGGTGGAGCGGGCGCTCAACCCTTGAGCTTCTGGCTGAGGATCTGGTTGGCGAGCTTGGGATCGGCCTTGCCGCCGGTTTGCTTCATCAGCTGGCCGACAAAAAAACCCTGCAGCTTGGTTTTGCCGCCGCGGAAGGCCTCCACCTCCTCGGGGTGGGCCGCCAGCAGCGCCTCCACGATCGCCGTGATCGCCGCCGGGTCGCTGATCATGCCCAGCCCCCGCTGCTCCACGATCGCCTTGGCAGAACCGCCCCGCTCCAGCAGCTCCGGCAGGATCTCCTTGGCGATCTTGCCGCTGATCACACCGCCCTCGATCAGCTGCACCATCTCCGCCAGCTGATCGGGCCGGAGGGGCAACTCCGCGATCGGGAGCTTGTTGGCGTTCACATATGCTGCAATGTCGCCGGTAACCCAATTGGAAACGGCTTTGGCTTCGGCCCCGGCCGCCACGGCCGCCTCGAAGTACTCCGCCATCGGGCGTTCATCGGTGAGCACCCGGGCGTCGTAGATCGACAGCCCCAGCTGATCGGCGTAGCGGTGGCGCTTGGCGGCCGGCAGCTCCGGCAGCTCGGCGCGCCAGGCCTCGCGCTGCGCGGGGCTCACCTCGATCGGGCCCAGATCCGGGTCGGGGAAATAGCGGTAGTCGCTGGCACCCTCCTTGGAGCGCATGCTCTTGGTGAGCTGCTTGCCCTCATCCCAGAGGCGGGTTTCCTGCACCACCGGCTCGCCGGCCTCATAGGCCTTGATCTGGCGCTGAATCTCGAAATCGATCGCCTTCTGGATGGCGGAAAACGAGTTCATGTTCTTGATCTCCACCTTCGTGCCGAAGGGGGCATCAGGGCCACGCCGCACAGAGATGTTCACATCGCAGCGCAGGGAGCCCTCCTGCATGTTGCCGTCGCTCACACCCAGGTAGCGCATGATCCGGCGGATCTCCGAGGCGTATTCCGCGGCTTCGCGGCCGGTGCGCAGATCCGGCTTGCTGACGATCTCAGCCAGGGCCACACCAGCGCGGTTGTAGTCCACCAGCGAATGGGTGGAGCCAGCCAGGCGATCGCTGCCGGCGTGCACCAACTTGCCGGCGTCCTCCTCCATGTGCAGGCGCTCAATGCCGATGCGCTTGAGATAGGTGTCCTTGCCTTTTTCGGCCACCTCCACTTCGATCCAGCCGTCTTCGGCGATCGGCTCGTCGTATTGGGAGATCTGGTAGTTCTTGGGCAGGTCGGGATAGAAATATTGCTTGCGGTCGAATTTGCTGTGTTCAGCGATGTGGAGGTTGAGGGCCAGGCCCGCCTTCACCGCATACTCAAGCACCTTCTGATTCAGCACCGGCAAGGTGCCTGGCAGGCCGCACACCACCGGATCGATGTGGGTGTTGGGGTCGTCGCCGAAGCACGTGGAGGCGCCGCTGAAGATCTTGCTGGCGGTGCCCAGCTGCACGTGGGTCTCCAGGCCGATCACGGCTTCCCAAGGAGCCTGCTGGGATGTGGCTCGTGATGCTGGGGCTGCTGCCGCGCCTGCCATGGCCTGTATCAATGCCTCAGCCGATCCTATGGGGAGCCCCTGGACGCCGGCTTGACGGGGCGAGGGGGCTCCGGGGCGGGTCGTGATTGACGCTGGTTAGCTAAGCTAAAACTAAGTCCAGAAGTTTCTGCGGCCATGGCCTACCCGCCATTCCCCCCTGAGCCAACACCAAGCAACCGGCCCCAGCTGGTGAATGTGCATGAGGCCAAAACCCAGCTCTCGCGCCTTCTGCTCCAGGTGGAGCAGGGCGAGGAGATCTGGATCGCCAGAGCAGGCAAGCCGGTCGCCCGCCTCAGCGCCTGGGTACCAAGCCCCAGCGCCGCCCACGCACCAGGCGCCATGCGCCACGCCATTGCCATCGCCGCCAACTTCGACGCACCGCTGCAATGAAACGCCTGCTGCTCGACACCCAGGTGCTGCTCTGGTGGCTGGCGGACGACCCGCGCCTACCGGCCTGGGCCATCGCCGCCGTGCAGGCGCCGGGGGCCGAGGTGTTCGTGAGCCAGGTGAGCCTCTGGGAACTGGCCCTCAAGCAACGCCAAGGCCGGGTGCAGCTCGACCTGGCCCGCCTGGAGCAGGAGGTGACCCGTCAGCACTTCCACTGGCTGCCCCTGCTCAATGAGCACCTGCTGGCCTTGGCCGAGCTGGATAGCAGCGCCGCCCCCAGCGACCTCTTCGACCAGCTGCTGCTCGTGCAAAGCCGCCAGGAACCACTGCTACTCATCACCGCTGACGCTGCCCTGCGCTCCTGCGGGGCCACGGTGCTGGGGCTGGAGCCAGCGGCGCCAGCCCAGCCATGACTGCAGCCAAGGGGGCAACCATCACGGTGCTGGGGGGCGGCCTGATGGGCCTGGCCCTGGCCCACCAGCTGGCCCGCCGCGACGAGGCGGTGCTGGTGCTGAGCCGCCGCCGCAGTGAAGCCGCGGGCTTCGTGGCAGCGGGGATGCTGGCGCCCCACGCCGAAGGGCTCAGCGGCGACCTGCTGGCCCTGGGCCAGGCGAGCCTGGCGCGCATTCCCGCCTGGGTGGCGCAGATCGAAGCCGACAGCGGCCTGCGCTGCGGCCTGCGGCCCTGCGGCATCGTGGTGCCCTTCCCCAGCGCCGCGGAACGCGACGCCTACCCCACCGCCGCCTGGGGTGAAGCCCTGAATCGCCGCGGCCTGGAACAGGAGGTGCCCGGCATCGGCCCAAGCTGGCAGGCCGGGCTGCTGTTTGCCCAAGACGGCCAGATCGACAACCGCCGCCAGTTGATGCGGGCCCTGGAGCGGGCCTGCGTGGAGCTGGGGGTGACCTTCCAGGAGGGCACCCAGGTGCTGGGCCTCGAGCGCGACGGGGCCGGCACTCTCCAGGCGGTGCACCTACGCAATGCCGAAGGCGACGCCCAGCGGCTGCCGGCCCAGCGGGCGGCGCTCGCCTGCGGCGCCTGGAGCGCCAAGCTATTGCCCGAGCTGCCGGTTGTGCCGGTGAAGGGCCAGATGCTGTCGCTGCAGGGGCCGCGCCAGGCCCTGGGCCGGGTGATTTTTGGCCCAGGCACCTATCTGGTGCCGCGGGAGGACGGACTGCTGGTGGTGGGGGCGACCAGTGAGGCCGAGGCGGGGTTCAGCGAGGGGCTGACGCCTGCGGGCCAGCGCCAGCTGCAGGACGGCATCGCCGACCTGCTGCCCGAAGCAAGTGCCTGGCCGCCGATGGAGCGCTGGTGGGGCTTCCGCCCCTGCACCCCCGACGAGGGGCCGCTGCTGGGGAGAAGTCCGATTGCGGGGCTATGGCTGGCCACCGGCCACCACCGCAACGGCGTGCTGCTAGCCGCCATCACCGCCGAGCTGGTGGCAGCGGCCATCAAGGGCGAAGTGTCGGCTGAAGCACACCGCCAACTGGACGCCTTCAGCTGGCGGCGCTTCTCGCCTTAGCGGCCTGGGCGCCTCAGCCCTCGACGCGCCAGGTCTGATCGGCGGGGGTCCAATCGCTCAGCTCGGAGGGCTGGAACCAGAGGCCGATTTCGAAGGCGGCGGTTTCGGGGGCGTCGGAGCCGTGGATCACGTTGCGGCCGATGTTCACGGCCAGATCGCCGCGGATGGTGCCGGGCTCAGCCTCGAGCGGCTTGGTGGCACCGATCAGTTTGCGGGCGCTGGCGATCACGCCGTCGCCCTCCCACACCATCGCCACCACCGGGCCGGAGGTGATGAACTCCACCAGGCCGGCGAAGAAGGGGCGCTCGCGGTGCACGCCGTAGTGGCTTTCGGCCAGCTCACGGCTGGGGGTGAGCTGCTTGAGGCCCACCAGCTTGAAGCCCTTGCGCTCGAAGCGCCCCAGGATTTCGCCCACCAGGCCGCGCTGAACGCCGTCGGGCTTGATGGCAATGAAGGAGCGTTCGGTGGCCACAGGGTGCAAAAGCAAAGGTGGCGTCATCGTGTGCGGCAGGCCTGCCGCTTGGCAAGCACCCACGCTTCTGACTAGGGTCAGATGACTATGGGCTGAATGGATGCCGGGAGCCACCCCGCCCCGCTGGATCTCCAAATCCCAGTTCAAGGCCCATGCGCTGGCGCTGTTCCGCGACATCGAGACCAGTGGTCAACCGCTGGTGGTGACCGATCACGGCCGGCCGGCACTGGAGGTTCGCCCCTATCGCCCCGCCCCCAACCAAGCGTCCGACCCCCTGCAGCTCCTGCAGGGGGCAGTGCTGCACTACGACGACCCCTTCGCGCCCGTCGCCGAAGGCGATTGGGATGCGCTGGCGTGATCCTGCTCGACACCCATGCCCTGATCTGGTGGGTGAATGGCGATCTGGATCGCCTATCCCCCGCCGCCAAAGCGGCCATCGACGACGCCGGCACTAACCCGCTGGAGCCGGGCCTGCTGGTGTCGGCCATCAGCTGCTGGGAGGTGGCCATGCTGGTGAGTCGCGGGCGGCTTGCCCTCAGCATCAGTTGCGAGCGCTGGCTTGAGCTGCTGGGCTCGATCCCTGCACTCAGGCTGCTCCCCCTGGAGCCCCGGGTGGCCGTGGCCGCCACCAACCTTCCCGAACCCTTTCATCCCGATCCCGCCGACCGGTTCCTGGTGGCCCAGGCCCGCGAGCTGGCGATCCCCCTGGTGAGTGCAGACTCCAAAATCAGGACCTACCCCCACGTGCAGACCCTCTGGTGACCCTGACGAACAGCGACACCTGGACTGCTGCCGACAGCGCCGCCCTCTACGGGTTGGATCGCTGGGGTGATCCCTACTTCTCGGCGAGCGATCGCGGCCACGTGATGGTGCAGCCCCGCGGCGACCGCGGCGGCTCCCTCGATCTGGTGGAGCTGGTGCAGGAATTGCAGGGCCGCGACCTGTCGCTGCCGCTGCTGATCCGCTTCGACGACATCCTCGAAGACCGGCTGGAGCGGATCCACGGCGCCTTCGAACGCGCCATCGCTCAATACGGCTACGGCGGCCGCTACCAGGGCGTGTTTCCGGTGAAGTGCAACCAGCAGCGCCACGTGGTGGAGGAACTGGTGGCCTGCGGCAAGCGCTGGCATTTCGGCCTCGAGGCCGGCAGCAAGGCGGAGCTGCTGATTGCCCTCTCGCTGATTGACGACCCCGAGGCGCTGCTGATCTGCAACGGCTACAAGGACCAGCGCTACATCGAGACGGCGATCCTGGCGCGGCGGCTGGGCCGCCAGCCGGTGGTGGTGATCGAGCAGGCCGACGAGGTGGAGCGGATCATCGCCGCCAGCCAGGAGCTGGGCGCCGCTCCCCTGATCGGCATCCGCGCCAAGCTCTCAGCCCGCAGCACCGGCCGCTGGGGCAGCTCGGTGGGCGAAAGGGCCAAATTCGGGCTGTCGGTGCCCAACCTGCTCGCCACGGTGCAGGCGCTGCGGGCCGCCAACCTGCTCGGCGAGCTGCGGCTGCTGCACTTCCACGTGGGCAGCCAGATCAACGACATCGCCGTGCTCAAGGACGCCCTGCAGGAAGCCGGCCAGATCTACGGCGAGCTCACCCGGCTGGGGGCGCCGATGGGCTATCTGGATGTGGGCGGCGGCCTGGGCATCGACTACGACGGCAGCCGCACCGCCAGCGCTGCCTCCACCAACTACTCCCTGCAGAACTACGCCAACGACGTGGTGGCGACGGTAAAGGAGTGCTGCGCGCCCCACGGCATTCCCGTGCCCACCCTGGTGAGCGAAAGCGGCCGCGCCATCGCCAGCCATTTCTCGGTGCTGGTGTTTGACGTGCTCGGCGCCGGCAGCCTGCCCGGAGCCGTGCCGCCGCGACAGAACGACGAAGCGCTGATCCTGCGCAACCTGCGCGACACCTACGCCGCGATCACGGCAACTGAGGTCGCGGTGGAAGCCAGCGTTGAGGCGCTGCAGGAGGCCTGGAACGACGCCCTCAAGTTCAAGGACGACGCCCTGGCCGCCTTCCGCCTCGGCTACCTGGGCCTGCCGGAGCGGGGCCTGGCCGAGCAGCTCACCTGGGCCTGCTGCCAAGCCATCGCCGAGCGGCTGGCCCTGCTGCCGGCCGAAGCCGTGATCCCCGAGGAGCTGCGCGCCCTGCCGGCGGCCCTGGCCTCCACCTACTACGCCAACCTCTCGGTGTTCCGCTCGGCCCCCGACACCTGGGCCATCGACCAGCTGTTTCCGGTGCTGCCGATCCACCGGCTCGACGAACGGCCGCAGAGCCTGGGCAGCTTCGCCGACCTCACCTGCGATTCCGACGGCAAGATCGCCCGCTTCATTGATCCGGCCGGGCGCTCCGGGCGGGGCCAGGTGAAACCGCTGCTCGAGCTGCACAGCCTGCGCGCCGGCGAGCCCTACTGGATCGGGATGTTCCTCGGCGGGGCTTACCAGGAGGTGATGGGCAACCTGCACAACCTGTTCGGCAGCACCAACGCCGTGCACCTGCGGCTCAAGGCCAGCGGTGGCTACCAGCTCGACCACGTGGTGCGGGGCGACACCAACGCCGAGGTGCTGGAGGCGATGGAGCACAACCCGGAGCTGCTGCTGGAGCGGCTGCGGGTGGCCAGCGAAGAGGCGATCGGCCGCGGCCAGCTGCGCATCAGCGACGCCCGCCGCCTGATGGCCCACCTGGAGGCCAGCCTGCGCCAGACCACCTACCTGCAGAGCTAACGGGCGCAGAAGCGGGCCTGGAGGCTGAGGCGGTCCGTTTGTCCGGGGAGCTCGGCCGGATCAAAGGGGGGAACCGACCCATCCGCCAGCGCCATCGCCCGCAGCGGCACCGGTCGTGCCCCGCCATCGAGCTGCACCTCCAAGGGCTGAACCACCCGCAACCCCATGGCAGCCGCCACATCCTGGGCCTGCTGGAGCGCGTCCTGATAGGCCGCCCGCAACAACTGGCGGCGGGCGGAGCGGTCGCCGGCCCCATCGGCCTCAGGAGCCACGGGGGACAGACGCACGCCGGGCAAACCCCCCACCTGCCGCACCAGCGGCTGCAGCAGGGCAGGGGCCAGCTGGCCCGACACCTGGAGGCTGGCCTGAACCAGCTCAGGCAGACCCCGGCTTGCCGGCCGTTTCCAGGTGGACGGCGAGGTGACCTGCAGGTTGCTCACCTGCAGAGCCTGGAGACGGCGGCGAACCTCAGCCAAACGCCGTTGCAGGCTGGCGAGGGCCGCATCGCTGCTGGGCTCCTCCGCTTCCAGCGCCAAGGAGAAGCGCAGCCGCTGGGTGGGGCGCTTCAACTCGGCACTGCCGCGGGCTTCCACCACAGCGCCGCCACAGGAGAGCTGGATCTGGGCCTGGGCCCATCCCGGCAGGGGAACCTAGGCCAACACAGCGGGCAGCCACCAGACCACACTCCGGCCCATCGGTCCTCTGCGCCTACAAACAACAGCTTGGCTGGCGCATCAACTGATCAGCCACATCATGCGGCGTTTGGGTGGGATCCACCCAGGCACTGCAGCGGTTGGAGTCGCCGTCGCACCAGCCCTCCAGCTGCAGCCGGCTGCCCAGCAGCACCAGCTGGAAGGTCCAGTCGCGGCGGGCATGAATCACAAAGGTGCTGGCCATGGCGCAGCTCCTCACAGCACGAACTGACCCCACAGTTCCCACGCTGTGCCGCCACGCCAGCCGGCGGGAGCAGTTCCCCAGCTGGCCGCTCAGCTCAGCTTCGCCTCCAGCTCTGCGCGCGCCTGCGCCAGCGCCCCATCCAGGGCTGCGCCATCGCGCCCACCAGCCTGGGCCAGGTTGGGCCGGCCGCCGCCGCCGCCGCCGCAGGCTTTCGCCACCCCACCGATGAAGGCGCCGGCCTTCGGGCCGGCGGCGATCACCGCCTTGCCGAAGGCCGCCACCAGGATCACCTTGGCCAGATCCCCGGGATCGGGCAGACCGCCCAGCACCACCGCCGCCCCATCGCCAAGCTGGTCGGCCAGGCCCTGCGCTGCCGCCTGCAGCCCGGCGCCCTCCACGCCATCGAGGCGGGCCACCATCAGCTGGAAGGGAACGCCACCGGCGCCAGCCCCCACCGCTTGGGCCTGGGCCACAAGCGCTGCGGCCTTGGCCGCCGCCAGCTCAGCGCACGCTGCCGCCAGGGCCTTCTGCGTGGCCTTGAGCTCGTCGGCCAGCTGGCCCACCCGCTCCACGATCTCGCCGGGCTGGGCCTTGAAGCGCTCGGCCAAGGGCTTCACCACCGCCTCGCGCTCCTTCAGGTAGGCCAGCACCGCCGGGCCCGCCACCGCCTCAATGCGGCGGATGCCGGCGGCCACGCCGCTCTCGGCCACGATCTTGAACAGGCCGATCTCGGCGGTGTTGGCCACGTGGGTGCCGCCGCAGAGCTCCATCGACACGCCGGGCACGTCCACCACCCGCACCACATCGGCGTACTTCTCACCGAACATCGCCACGGCGCCGGCGGCCTTGGCCTGCTCGATCGCCATCTCCGCCACCTGCAGGGTGTGGGCCTCGCTGATCCAGCCGTTGATCAGGGCCTCGATCTGCTCGAGCTCTGCGGGGTTCACGGCGCGGGGGCAGTGGAAGTCGAAGCGCAGGCGGTCGAAATCCACCAGCGAGCCGGCCTGGCCGATGCCGGGATCCACCACCTGCTTGAGCGCCGCCTGCAGCAGGTGGGTGGCCGTGTGGTTGGCCTGGGCGCGGCGACGGCAGGCCCGATCCACCTGGGCATTGAGCAGATCGCCCACCGCCAGGCTGCCGCGCTCCACCCGGCCGCTGTGCACAAACACCGAGCGGTTGCGCGAGACCGCTTCGATGCTCACGATCACGCCGTCGCCGCCGGTGCCGGTGCCGCTCAGCACGCCGCGATCGCCCACCTGGCCGCCGCCCTCGCCATAGAAGGGGGTGGAATCGAGCACCAGCTGCACGCTGTCGCCGGCCACCGCGCGCTCCGCCGGTTCGCCGTTCACCACCAGGGCCAGCACGCAGCTGGGGTGCTCCAGGGCCTCGTAGCCCTTGAAGGCGGTGGCCTCGGCGGCGGCGGCCACCTGATCAATCGCCTCCTGCAGGGTGAGGTCGATGCTCACCGCCGCGGCCTTAGCTCGCTGGCGTTGGGCCTCCATCGCCGCCTCAAAGCCCGCCAGATCCACCGTGAGGCCGTGCTCCTCAGCGATCTCCTCGGTGAGCTCCAGCGGGAAGCCGTAGGTGTCGTAGAGCTCGAAGGCCTGGGCGCCGCTGATCTGGCGGGGCTTCGCCGCCAGCACATCCGCCAGCAGCTTCTCGCCCCGCTCCAGGGTTTCCAGGAAGCGGGCCTCCTCGCGCGCCAGCTCCGCCAGGATCACCTCGCGGCGCTCCACGAGCTGGGGGTAGGCGTCCTGCATCAAGGCGATCGACGCCTCGCCCATCGCCGTCAGAAACGGCTTGTCGATGCCGAGGAGCCGTCCGTGGCGCACGACGCGGCGCAACAGCCGGCGCAGGATGTAACCGCGGCCGAGATTAGAGGCCGTCACGCCGTCGCAGATCAGCTGGGTGATGGCGCGGCTGTGGTCGCCGATCACCTTGAGAGAGGTTTGGCCCTTGTCGTCGAGGGTGCGGTAGTCGACCCCCGCCAACCCCGCCGCCGTTTCGATCAGCGGATAGATCAGATCGGTTTCGTAATTGTTCGGCACCGCCTGCAGGATCTGGGCCATGCGCTCGAGGCCCATGCCGGTGTCGATGTTGCGATTGGCCAGCGGCGTGAGGGTGCCCTCCGCGTCGCGGTTGTACTGCATGAACACCAGGTTGTAGAACTCGATGAAACGGCTGTCGTCCTCCAGATCGATGCCGTCGTTGCCGAGCTCGGGCTTGAAGTCGTAGTAGATCTCCGAGCAGGGGCCGCAGGGGCCGGTCGGGCCTGAGGCCCAGAAGTTGTCGGCCTCATCCATGCGGATGATGCGCTTGGGGTTCACGCCCACCACGTCACGCCAGATCGCTTCGGCCTCGTCGTCTTCGCGGAAGACGCTCACCACGAGGTTGTTCGGCGAGAGCCCGAACACCCCGGTGCTCAGCTCCCAGGCCCACTGGATCGCCTGCTCCTTGAAGTAGTCGCCGAAAGAGAAGTTGCCGAGCATCTCGAAAAACGTGTGATGCCGCGCCGTGCGGCCCACGTTTTCGATGTCGTTGGTGCGGATGCACTTCTGAGAGCTGGTGGCCCGCGGCGCCGGCCGCGCCTGCTGCCCCAGAAACACCGGCTTGAAGGGCAGCATGCCGGCGATGGTGAGCAGCACCGTGGGGTCGTCGGGAATCAGTGAGGCGCTGGCCATCGGCTTGTGGCCCCGCTGCTCGTAGAAGTCGAGGAAGGCCGCGCGGATCTCGGCGCCGCTCTTGGGCAGTCCGGTGCGGGGATTGGCGGCCATGGCGGAGCAAAACAACCCTGAGCAGGGCATGATCGCCCAGCACTGGTCCGCGCCCGATCCCTGTGTCTGTGGCCGAAAGCGAGCCCCGCGCCCAGCTGCGGCTGCAATCGATCGGCTGGGCCCTGGCCGCAGGAGCCGTGGCCGGCTTGCTTGAGCTGCTGGCCACCGGGCTCGGTCCTGAGCTGAGCACCACCCTCGATCCCGCCTTGCGCTCGGCCGGTTGCGGCTTTTTCTATGGCCTGCTGGCCTTTCACCTGCAGCGGGTCGACCCCGATGACAGCCATCTGCAGGCCGGTTTGGTGGGCGCCGTGTGTGGCATCCGCAGCCTCGGCAGCCCCCTGGAGCTCGTCGCAACCCTGCCCACTGGGCTGATGGGCCTGTCAACTGTGATGATGGAGTTGATTCGCGGGTGGCTGCCCCTCTGGCTGCCGCTGATCGGCAGCGCCCTGGTGCTGCATTCAGCGCAGCGCCTGGCCCCACGCCTCCTGCCCGCCCGACGGCCTTGAGGCCGGCTTCATGAGTCTGCTGCACGCCACCTGGCTGTTTCCCCCCGAGGGTTCGGGTGGCCGCCTGTTTCTGTGGGCTGACACCTGGCGTGTGGCCACCCCCGCCGTGCCCAAGCTCGAGGCCCCCGAGCACCCCCTGGCCCTCAACGAAGACGATCTGGCCACCTGGCTCGACGACAACGGCCTCTGGACCGAGGCCCTGCGTCCGGCCCGGGCCACCCTGAGCCTGCCCAGCCGCAGCCAGGCCGCCAAGGGCCGCCGCACCAGCGCCAGCAGCTGGAGCGGCCTGCCGCTCCAGGCCGGTGAACCGATCCCGAAGCAGCTGGAGTGGTGGCCCTGGCAGGTGGAGGGCTGGGCCCTGGATTCGGCCAATGCGGGCGAATGGCTGAGCCAGCTGCCCCTGGCCGGCGAACACCCGGAGATGGCCGATGAGCTGCGCTGGTGGAGCCACCTGCAGCGCTGGGCCCTGAGCCTGATTGCCCGGGGCCGCTGGCTGCCGCAGATCGACGAAGGCAAAGCCCGCTGGCTGCCGCTGCTCAACCGGGAAGACGACCGCCGCCGCCTGGAAGACCTGGCTAGCGGCCTGCCCCAGGTGGCCACCTGCGCCCTGGCCGCCGGACCGCTGGGCGACCCGGCCCTGGCCTGCCGGCGCCCCGGCAGCGGCCGGCTGCGGGTGGCCAGCCTGCTGGAGGCCCTGCTCGATGGCCAGCTGCGGGCGGGCTTCAGCCCCAGCGCCGAAGGCCTCGATCCGCTGCTGGCGGCCTGGCAGAAGGCCCTGGGCAAGGGCGACGGCAGCCTCAACCTGGGCGAGGAAGA
Organism: Cyanobium sp. ATX 6E8; assembly: GCF_024346335.1. NCBI lineage: Bacteria > Bacillati > Cyanobacteriota > Cyanophyceae > Synechococcales > Prochlorococcaceae > Cyanobium > Cyanobium sp. ATX 6E8. The sequence goes on from NZ_JAGQCT010000019.1 coordinate 16,887, forward strand.
GCTGGAGCGCCTCAGCATCGCCACCCACCACTGGCGCGAGGGCGTGGCGGGCAAGGTGGAGCCGGCCCGCACCTGCCTGGAGCTGTTCACCCCCGCCGAAGGCGAGGAGCTCTGGGAGCTGCGCTTCGGCTTGCAGGCCGAGGCCGACCCGAGCCTGCGGGTGCCGGCGGCCGCCGTGTGGGCCGCCGGCGATCGGGGCCTGCAGATGGGCGAGATCGCCGTGCCCCAGCCCAGCGAGCTGCTGCTGGAGGGCATGGGCCGGGCCTTAACGGTGTTTGAACCAATCGAGCGGGGCCTGGATTCGGCCACCCCCGAGGCGATGCAGCTCACCCCGGCCGAGGCCTTCGTGCTGGTGCGCACCGGCGCGTCCCAGCTGCGGGACGTGGGCGTGGGCGTGGTGCTGCCCGCCAGCCTCTCCGGCGGCCTGGCGAGCCGGCTGGGCCTGGCGATCACGGCCGAGCTGCCGGAGAAATCGCGCGGCTTCACCTTGGGCGAATCGCTCAGCTTCAGCTGGGAATTCATGATCGGTGGGGTCACCCTCACCCTTCGCGATCTGGAGCGCCTGCAGGCCAAGCGCAGCCCGCTGGTGCAGCACAAGGGCGCCTGGATCGAGCTGCGCCCCGCCGACCTGCGCAACGCCGAGCGGTTCTGCGGCGCCGATCCAGGCCTCAGCCTCGACGATGCCCTGCGGCTCACCGCCAGCGACGGCGACACCTTCCACCGGCTGCCGGTGCACCGCTTCGACGCCGGTCCGCGGCTGCTGGCGGTGCTGGAGCAGTACCACCAGCAGAAGGCCCCCGATCCCCTACCCGCACCGCCGGGCTTCTCCGGGCAATTGCGGCCCTACCAGGAGCGGGGCCTGGGCTGGCTGGCCTTCCTGCACCGCTTCGACCAGGGCGCCTGCCTGGCCGACGACATGGGCCTGGGCAAAACGATCCAGTTGCTGGCCTTCCTGCAACACCTCAAGGCCGAAGAGGAACTGAAGCGGCCGGTGCTGCTGGTGGCGCCTACCTCGGTGCTCACCAACTGGAAGCGGGAGGCCCATGGCTTCACGCCGGAGCTCTCGGTGCGGGAGCACTACGGCCCGCGCCGTCCGTCCAGCCCCGAAGCCCTCAAAAAAGCCCTCAAGGGAGTCGATCTGGTGCTCACCAGCTATGGCCTGCTGCAGCGCGACAGCGAACTGCTGGAGAGCGTCGACTGGCAGGGGATGGTGATCGACGAGGCCCAGGCGATCAAGAACCCCAGCGCCAAGCAGAGCCAGGCGGCCCGCGACCTGGCACGCCCCGGCCGGCTCAGCAAAGGCGGCAGCCGCTTCCGGATCGCCCTGACCGGCACGCCGGTGGAAAACCGCGTCAGCGAGCTGTGGGCGCTGATGGACTTCCTCAACCCCAAGGTGCTGGGCGACGAGCCCTTCTTCCGCCAGCGCTACCGGCTGCCGATCGAGCGCTACGGCGACATGGCCTCGATGCGCGACCTCAAAGCCCGCGTCGGGCCCTTCATCCTGCGGCGCCTCAAAACCGATAAGTCGATCATTTCCGACCTGCCGGAGAAGGTGGAGCTGCACGAGTGGGTGGGCCTGGCCCCCGAGCAGAAGAAGCTCTACAACCGCACCGTCGACGAGAGCCTCGACGCCATCGCTCGGGCACCCCTGGGCCAGAAGCACGGCCAGGTGCTGGCCCTGCTCACCAAGCTCAAGCAGATCTGCAACCACCCGGCCCTGGCGCTCAAGGAAGACGCCGACGCCGTGCTCGCCGCCGGCAACGGCAGCTTCAGCAGCCGCAGCGCCAAGCTGCAGCGGCTCGAAGAGATCCTCGAAGAGGTGATCGAAGCAGGCGACCGGGCGCTGCTGTTCACCCAGTTCGCCGAATGGGGCCTGCTGCTCCAGGCCCACCTGCAGCGCAAATGGCGCCAGGAGGTGCCGTTCCTGTATGGCAGCACCAGCAAAACCGAACGCCAGGCGATGGTCGACCGCTTCCAGGACGACCCCCGCGGCCCCCAGCTGTTTCTGCTGTCACTCAAGGCCGGCGGCGTCGGCCTCAACCTCACCCGCGCCAGCCACGTGTTCCACATCGACCGCTGGTGGAACCCGGCCGTGGAAAACCAGGCCACCGACCGCGCCTACCGCATCGGCCAGCAGAACCGGGTGCTGGTGCACAAGTTCATCACCAGCGGCTCGGTGGAGGAGAAGATCGACCGCATGATCCAGGAGAAGTCGAAGCTGGCCGAGGAGATCGTCGGCTCCGGCGAAGACTGGCTCGGCGGCCTCGATGTGGGCCAGCTCAAAGACCTGGTCAGCCTCAGTGAGGAGGATTGAGGCGATGGCGGCGCTACCTGGCTGGCCTACAGCAACTGCACGATCTGTTCAGCATCAAGCTGGAGGAGAGCAGGTGATGCCAAACAACCCATTTGTGTCTGTGAAACAGGCTGTTGCACAAACCCAAAACGCTCCCCACCACAACAGCGCGCACCCGGCGCCAACAAGCCACGGGCTCAGCGAGCGCACGGCGACCGAGATCCGCCGCTGTCTGCAGGAGCAGTTTCCCCAATTGCACTGGGTGAAGCTCTACGGCTCACGGGCCATGGGCAAGCATTGGGCTGGCTCCGACATCGACCTGGCCTTCAGCGCCGACGCGGATTGCAGTGCTGCTCTGCGCGAGCACATCGAGCGCATCGGCATCCCCTTCCCATGACGATCACCCCGAGCCCCTACGCCAGCGGCGCCATCGCCACCCAACTGGGCGACCAGGGCCTGGCCCAGCAGCCCTGGTGGGTGGAGCAGTGGATGGAGCTGATCAACTCCTACCGCTACAAGAAGCGGCTGGAGCGCGCCTGGGAGTACGCCCGCTCCAGCAATGTCACCTCGATCCGCTTCGAGGGCCGGCGGGTGCATGCCCGGGTGCAGGGCACCGGCGAGGAGCCCTACAAGGTGAAGCTCTGGCTCGACGTGCTCAACGACGACGACTGGGGCTACGTGCTCGATGCCCTCACCCAGAAGGCCCGCTGGTCGGCCCAGCTGCTGGCCGGCGTCATGCCCCAGGACATCGAGCGCGCCTTCGCCGCCAGCGGCAAGCGCCTGTTCCCGTTCAAGTTGCAGGAGGTGCGCAGCGAGTGCAGCTGCCCCGACAAGGCCAACCCCTGCAAGCACGTCAGCGCTGTGTACTACCTGATGGGCGATCGCTTCAGCGAAGACCCCTTTGTGCTGTTCCAGATGCGCGGCCGCACCCGGGCCCAGCTGCTGGCCGACCTGGCCAAACGGCGGCGCAGGGCGTTGGCGAAACAGGCCAGGCAGGCTGCAGCCGCCAAGGGCTCGCAGCCGGTCGCCGAGGCCGTTACGCACCCGGTGCATGCCGCCATCAAGGACCCGAGCCGCTGGTGGCGCTACGGCGCAGCCCTGGATTCGGATCTGGTGGTGATCACCCCGGCCCTGGAGGGCGACACCGGCCTCGATGCCGCCGGGCCCCTGCCCCTGGCCGAAGAGCCCCGCTTCCCCGAGGCCAATCTCCACTTCCTGGAGCACCTCAAGGCCCACGGCCAGCAGATCGCCGCCCTGGCCATGGCCAAGGCGATGGGCCCCGTCAACGGTGATGACGGCTGAATCCCTGGAATCACCCCCATGGCTGGCGCCGGACGCCATAGCCCTGGCCGGCCGGCTGGTGTCCAGCCACCAGCAGGCCTTCGCCGCGCCGCTGATCGCCGGGCTGGCGGCCGATGCCTCGCCCCAGCTGCTGGCCCAGGAGCTGTTCGCCGCCGAGGTGGTGGTGCTGGCCCACGACGGCGCCGACCCCGCCGCCGATCCCGGCCCCCGGCTCACCTACGCCAACCGCGCCGCCCTGCGGCTGTGGCAGCGGTCCTGGGCCGCGATGGTGGGCATGCCGTCGCGGCTTACCGCGGAGCCGGCCGAGCGGGCCAGCCGCAGCCAGGCCCTGGTGGAGGCCCAGGCCCAGCACGCCCTGACGGGCTACCGAGGCATTCGCATCGACAGCCAGGGCCGCCGCTTCCAGATCGACGGCGCCCGCCTCTGGACCCTGCGCGACAGCAGCGGCCAACCCTGCGGCCAGGCGGCGGCCTTCAGCCGCTGGTGGCAACTCGCTGGTGGCACCTAGGGGGCTGCCGGTTGCCCGCACCAACCCGTGGTGCCAACCGAACAGGGCCGTGAGGGCCGTACCCGGCAGGGCGGTCTGCACCCTGTTGGCGCCCAGCAGGCCGCAGCACATTGGCGGTGTTCCGGAGAACCTCCGATGCTCACCATTCGCCAATCCCCCTTCGATCTGCTCCGCAGCGACCTGCTCGAAGCCGATCTGTTCAAGACCCTTGAGCGTCAGCTCAACAACGCCGACATGCAGAAGGCCGCGCGGGTTCCCGCCGCCGAGGTGCACGACGGCCCCGAGGCCTACACCATCGCCTTGGAACTGCCGGGGGTCGACAAGGCCTCGATCGACGTCAAGGCCACCGACCGCACCCTGGTGATCAGCGCCGAACGGCGCCAGCCCACCCAGAGCGAGCCAGACCAGGCCCAGCCGGCCCCCCTGATCAGCGAGATCCGCTACGGCACCTGGAGCCGCAGCTTCCGCTTCCCCGGCGGCATCAACCGCGATGGCCTCGAAGCCCACTACCGCGACGGCGTGCTCACCATCACGGCCCCGAAGGCCCAAACCCAAACCACCGTGCAGGTGCACGTGGAGGGTTGAACGGGCGGGGGCCCGACCACCGGCAGGAGACACGAGACCCCAGGCCCGGCCCCGTGCCGGGCCTTTTTTTGAGCGAAGCTTCCTACAGTTATTCCACTTGCTGATGGATCCATGGCTGGTGCCGTCGCGGCCAAACCCCGGCTCACCCTGCAGTGCGAGGCGATCGGGCCCGACACCACCACGATCCGCTCGCTCGACTGGGATCGCAGCCGCTTCGACATCGAATTCGGCCTGCGCAACGGCACCACCTACAACAGCTTTCTGGTGCGGGGCGAGCGCACTGCCCTGATCGACACCAGCCACCTCAAATTTGAAAGCAGCTGGCTGCCGCTGCTGCAGGAGCAGATCGATCCGAAGGCGATCGATCACCTGATCGTGTCCCACACCGAGCCCGACCACTCCGGCCTGATCGGCCACCTGCTCGATCTGAATCCGAACATCGAGATCGTCGCCTCGAAGGTGGCGATCCAGTTTCTGGAGGATCAGGTGCACCGCCCGTTCAAGAGCCGGGCGGTGAAGAGCGGCGAGGAGCTGGATCTGGGCACCAACCCCGCCAGTGGCGTGGCGCACCGCTTCGAGTTTCTGAGCGCGCCGAATCTGCACTGGCCCGACACGATCTTCTCGTTCGACCACGGCACCGGCATCCTTTACACCTGCGATGCCTTCGGCCTGCACTACTGCTCCGACGACGTCTTTGATGAGGATCCGGGGGCGATCGCGCCCGATTTCCGCTTCTACTACGACTGCCTGATGGGCCCCAACGCCCGCAGCGTGCTGCAGGCGATGAAGCGCATGGCTGCCCTGCCGGCGATCACCACCGTGGCCGTGGGCCATGGGCCCCTGCTGCGCCGCCACCTGGGCCTGTGGCTGGACGACTACCGCTCCTGGAGTGAAGGCCGCAGCAGCACCGAGGCCTATGCCGCCGTCTGCTACCTGAGCCAATACGGCTTCTGCGATCGCCTCAGCCAGGCGATCGCCCGCGGCATCGGCAAGGCCGGCGCCCAGGTGCAGCTGGTGGATCTGCGCGCCACCGACCCCCAGGAGCTCAGCGCCCTGGTGGGCGAGGCCAGCGCCGTAGTGGTGCCCACCTGGCCCACCAACCCCGATGCCGAGCTGCAGGCCTCGATCGGCACCCTGCTGGCCGCCCTCAAGCCGAAGCAGTGGGTGGGCAGCTACGACGCCTTCGGCGGCGACGATGAGCCGATCGACACGGTGGCCAACCAGCTGCGCAGCCTCGGCCAGAAGACCGCCTTTGAACCGCTGCGCATCCGCCAGGTGCCAGGCGGCCCGGATTATCAACGCTGCGAGGAAGCCGGCACCGACCTGGGCCAGTTGCTCACCAAGGCGAAGACGATCGCCGCCATGAAGGCCCTCGATGGCGATCTCGACAAGGCGCTCGGACGGCTCAGCGGTGGCCTCTATGTGGTGACCGCCCGCCAGGACACACCCGAAGGCAGCCGCAGCTCGGCCATGGTGGCCAGCTGGGTGAGCCAGGCCAGCTTCGAACCGCCCGGCCTCACCGTGGCCGTGGCCAAAGACCGCGCCATCGAAGCGCTGCTGCAGGTGGGCGACCGCTTCGTGCTCAACATCCTGCGGGAGGACAACCACCAGGAGTTGCTGCGCCACTTCCTCAAGCGCTTCCCGCCCGGGGCCGATCGCTTCGCCGGCATAGCCACCCTCGAAGGCGCCGCCGCCGGCGGTCCGGTGCTGGGCGATGCCCTGGCCTACCTGGGCTGCCGCGTGACGCAGCGGATGGAAGGGCCTGATCACTGGATCATCTACGCCGAAGTGGAGCAGGGCAACGTGGCCGACACCGAGGCCAGCACCGCCGTGCACCACCGCAAAGTGGGGAACCACTACTGATGGGCAGTTCGGCCGACCCCAGCAGCGCCCGACGCGTCATCCAGCTGCCCCTCGAGCCTGGCCTGATCTGCCTCAAGGGGCTCAGCCCCACCCGGCTGCGCTTTGAGGTGGAGTACGGCCTGGAGCGGGGCACCACCGCCAACAGCTTCCTGTTTCCGGCAGCGGCGCTGCTGGTGCACCCTCCCGGTGCCTCGTTCGCCGAGCCCTTCCTGACGGAGCTGGCCGCCCTGGTTCCCAGCGACGCCCCACTCAAGGTGGTGGTGGGCGATGTCAACCCCAACCGGGTGGCCCTGCTGCATCAGCTGGCGGCCCGCTGGCCCAACACGCTGCTGGTGAGCTCCAACGCCGGCGCCCGCCTGCTGGAGGAGCTCTGGAGCCAGCAAAAACCCTCCAAACCTGCCGAGGGCGGCAGCCCCAACGACGCCCCCCCGGCGGCGATCCCGCCACCCCCGCCGGCCCTGCCACCGATCGAGGTGGTGAAACAGGAGACCAGCCAAGCCCTGGGCGATGGCCACGTGCTGCGCCTGATGCCCACGCCCACCCCCCGCTGGCCCGGGGGGCTGATGGCCTTTGAGGAAACCACGGGCCTGCTGATGAGCGGCAAATTTTTTGCCGCCCACCTCTGCAGCGAGAGCTTCGCTGAAGCCAACCGCAGCAGCAGCGAGGAAGACCGCCGCTACTTCTACGACTGCCTGATGGCCCCGATGGCCCGGCAGGTGGACGCGGTGGTGGAACGGCTCGAAGAGCTCGACATCCGCACGATCGCCCCCGGCCACGGACCGGCGATCAGCGAGAGCTGGCGCAGCCTGCTCAACGACTACCACCGCTGGGGGGCGAGCCAGGAGCGGGCGCGGCTGTCGGTGGCGCTGCTGTTTGCCAGCGCCTATGGCAACACCGCCGCCATCGCCGACGGCCTGGCCCAGGGGGTGGGTCGCACCGGCGTGCGGGTGGAGAGCATCAACTGTGAATTCACGCCGCCCGAGCAGCTGCTGGCGGCGATCCGCTCCTGCGACGCGATCCTGATCGGCTCGCCCACCCTCGGCGGCCATGCCCCCACACCGATCGTCTCGGCCCTGGGCACAGTTTTAGCCGAGGGCGACCGCAGCAAGCCGGTGGGCGTGTTCGGCAGCTTCGGCTGGAGCGGCGAAGCCCTGGATCTGCTGGAGAGCAAGCTGCGCGATGGCGGCTTCCGCTTTGCCTTCGAGCCGATCAAGGTGAAATTCAGCCCGGATGCGGCCACCCTCAAAACCATCGAGGAAACCGGCACCGCCCTCGGCCGCCAGCTGCAGGCCGAGCAGCGCAAGGCCCAACGGCGCAGCGCCAGCGGCGGCCTCAGCGAAAGCCGCAGCAACCCTGCCGTGCAGGCCCTGGGCCGGGTGGTGGGCTCCCTGTGCGTGCTCACCACCAGCAAAGGGGAAGGCAGCGGCCGCCTCAGCAGCGCCATGGTGGCCAGCTGGGTGAGCCAGGCCAGCTTCTCGCCGCCGGGCTTCACCGTGGCCGTGGCCAAGGATCGGGCGGTGGAGGCGCTGCTCCACATCGGTGATCGCTTCGCCCTCAACGTGCTGGCCGCCGGGCGCGAAACCGGGCCGATGAAGCAGTTCCTGCAGCCCTTTGCGCCAGGGGCCGATCGCTTTGCCGGACTGGAGCTCGACGAGAGCCCCAGCGGCCAGCCGATCCTGCCGGAGGCCCTGGCCTGGCTCGAGGCCACGGTGCAGCAGCGAATGGAATGCGGCGACCACTGGCTGCTGTACGCCCAGGTAAGCCACGGGAGCGTGCTGGATGGCAGCGGCACCACGGCCGTGCACCAACGCCGCAGCGGCGCCAACTACTAACGGGTGCCAACGACTTGACAGGGCACCTGGGAACAGTTCCCCCTGGGCCTCGCTGAGTGCAACCTGCTCCATCCTCGGCCATACTTCGATCACTGCCTTGGGCATGGATGAGTCGCCGTTTGTCGCTATCACTCTCCCTCCTATTGGTGGGTGGAGTTCTGGCAGGGTGTAACGGTTCCCAAAATCCGCCCCAATCTGAGTCGGCGCTCCTGCCCAGACAGATTTCCGCCATCGGGCGCATTGAGCCACTCGAAGGCGTCAGCAAGGTCTCCGTTCCAAGCTCGCTGATCAACGATCCTGTCCGTGAAATTCTGATTCAAGAGGGGGATCGCGTCGAGGCCGGGCAACCTCTGGCCATCCTCGAAAGCATTGATCCCCTCAGTGCAACGGTGCGTAAATCCGAGGCTTCCCTGCAGGTTGCCCAACGCAAACTCTCAGCCCAGGAAAGCGTGATCCGGCGCTACCGCGCAAACCTGGGCCAGGCCGAGGCTGAAGCACGCCGAGCCCGTGAGTTGTTTGCTTCTGGGGCCACCAGCGCGAACAGAATGGAATCCAAAGTAGCCGAAGCCGAGAGCGCCAGCGCCCAGCTCGAACAGGCGATCGCTGATCGGGCAACCCTGGATGCCGAACTTGTCGAAAGCCGGGCCAACCTGGCGAAAGACCGAAGTGAACTAGCCAAGGCCACCATACGGGCACCCTATGCAGGCACTATCTTTAAAATCAATGCGCGCGCCGGCGATAAAGTTGGAGACTCAGGGCTTGTCGAGATGGGAAACACCAAACAAATGGGGGTGATCGCTGAGGTTTATCAAACGGACCTACCAGAAATACGTTTGGGCCAGGAGGCAACCATCACTGCCGATGGATTCCCAGGCAAGACCGGCCGAGGACGCGTCACAGAAATTTCCCGCCAGATCAGCCGCCAAAGTGTATTTAGTGGGGAATCGGGTGAAAACGTCGACCGCCGGGTTGTCGAAGTCAAGATCGCCCTTCCCGAAAACGCGATTGCAAAAGCCAGTCGGGTCAATTACCTGCAGGTGAATGTGCTGTTCGCGCCCCTAACAGCAGCGCAGCGACAGATGAGGCCGACGCAGTTATGAACCTGCTGGGCAGTCGCACACCTGTGGCATGGCTTCAACTCAGCCACCGCCCCCTCCGGCTTCTGGCCGCTATCGCTGGGGTAAGTTTCGCCAATGTGCTGGTCTTCTTCCAGCTCGGATTATCAGGTTCGCTCTACGACAGCCAAAAACGGCCCATCGATCAAATCAGTGGCCAACTGGTCCTCGTCCCGAAGCGATACACCAACCTGGGCGAACCCCTCAATTTCTCCAGGGCCCAACTCGTTCGGGTCAGAGGGGTTAAAGGTGTTGCTGGTGTCACACCTCTGTATATCGGTAAAGCCGACTGGCTCAACAGAGATACCCGTCAGAGTAAGCAAGCACTTGTCTTTGGGGTCACCCCAGAGAATCCAGCTCTGAAGCTGCCTATCCTCCAACAAAACAAAGCACTGCTCAAGCAGCCAAACACCCTCTTCTTCGATTCAGCATCAAAAAAAGCAGCTGGATCAGTCGTGCAGACCCTGGCAACAGGCAACAGCTATCTGACTGAATTGCGTGGCCAACAGGCCAAGGTGGTGGGGATCTTCAAACTCGGACTCACCTTTGCCGCCGACATCAACCTGATCATGTCTGCAGCCAACTTTCAGACCTACTTCCCTGAAAAGAGCAACGATGACATCCAATTAGGCGTGATCCAGCTCAGTGCTGGCGCTAATGAAGCCCAGGTCCAGGCAACGATCTCCAGGTTTTTGGATCCCTCACTCCAGGTGCTGACGATCCAGCAGCTCAAAGAGCGTGAAATGAGCCATTGGCAGCGCAATACCTCCTTTGGCTTGATCTTCAACCTGGGCGTGCTTGTTGGCCTAGCTGTTGGGGCAATCATTGTCTATCAGATTCTCTACTCGGACGTGGGTGATCACCTCAGCGAGTACGCCACCATGAAAGCCATCGGCTATGGCGACAACTTCGTTGTGGGGATCATTCTTCAAGAGTCCCTGCTCCTGGCAACCGTGGCCTTCTTACCCAGCGTGTTGCTTTCGATGCTGCTGTATCAAGTCCTGGTGCGTGCCACAGGGCTCCTGGTGGCCATGACCCTTGGCCGGGCCCTGTTTGTTTTTTGCCTCACCCTTGTGCTGTGCAGCGCCTCCGGATGGCTCGCCACAGGGAAGCTGCGGCGTCTTGATCCTGCCGAGGTTTTTTGATGGCCACCTCAGGGGAAAAACCCCTCGTGGAAATTGCAGGCCTAAACCATTGGTTTGAAGAGGCGGGCAGACCCAAACAGGTGCTGCGCAACATCAACCTCAGCGTGCATCCTGGGGAAATTTTGATCTTGACTGGACCCTCAGGTTCAGGCAAAACCACCCTGCTAACCATGGTGGGAGCCCTACGGGCAGCCCAAGAGGGCAGCTTGCAGATATTTGGCCAAGAGCTAAGGCAGGCGTCAAGCCAACAGCTCACGCAGTTGAGGCGCCAGGTGGGCTTCATCTTTCAAGCCCACAATCTGATGCCCTATCTCTCAGCCCTCCAAAACGTCCGGCTCGGCTTGGAGGTGCTGCCGGACTGGCTGCGGCAGGGTCGCTCCGCCATGGATGCACGTTGCCAGCAAGGGCTCGAGCAAGTGGGCCTGGGCCATCGCCTCCACTACGGCCCCGCAAAACTTTCGGGCGGCCAAAAACAACGGGTCGCCATTGCCCGGGCCTTGGTAGCGGGGCCCAAGTTGTTGCTGGCCGACGAACCCACCGCCGCCTTAGATCGCCAATCCGGCAGGGATGTGGTGGATCTGTTCCAACGCCTTGCAAAGGAGCAGCAAGCAGGAATTGTGATGGTGACCCACGACAACAAAGTGCTGGATATTGCCGATCGCATCGTGGCCCTAGAAGCCGGCGCCTTGGTGGAAGACTGACCCCAACAGCCACGCACGCCTCCAACTCATACCGAGTCCGACTTAGCCTATACTGGTTGAGCAGCCCTCCCGTGCCATGGACATCGCCAAGCCCAGCACCGCCGCCAACCTCGAGGCCGCCTTCGGCGGCGAGAGCATGGCCAACCGCAAATACCTGTTCTTCGCGGAGGTGGCCAAGCAGGTCGGCAACGCTGAGCTCGCCAAGCTGTTTCGCGACACCGCCGCCCAGGAAACCGAGCACGCCTTCGCCCACTTCCGGCTGCTCCACCCCGAGCTGGTGATCGACGATCCCGCCAGCCTCTCAGAGGCGCAGAAGCAAGCCCTGCTGAGCCGCTGCCTGGAGCTGGCGATCGAGGGCGAAACCTACGAATACACCACCATGTACCCGGAGTTCGCCGCCCAGGCCCGGGCCGACCGCGACTCCGGCGCCGAGGCGGAATTCGACGGGCAGATCGATGAATCGAAGCAGCACGCCGGCATCTTCCGCACAGCCGCCAAAAACTTCGGCCTGCTGGAGCCGATCGAGCAGCATCACGCCGAGCGCTACGGCGTCGCCCTGGAAGCTCTGCAGGGCAAGGGTGTGGCCGGCGAAGCGGCCGAGCCGGTGGCGGGCAAGTGGATCTGCAAGCTCTGCTCGATGATCTACGACCCGGCCGTGGGCGATCCCGATTCCGGCCTGGCCCCGGGCACGCCGTTTGAGGCCATCCCCGACGACTGGCGCTGCCCGATCTGTGGAGCCCGCAAGGCCAGCTTCGTGCCCTACCGCGAGCCGGAACTCCTCGCGGCCTGAGAATGCACAACTGGGCTGCACTTGTTGTAGCCCAGCACACTAAAACAACCCTTTGTCACATCTGAATCCCCTAACGAAAGCCGCCGCCCGGGTCAGTCATACCAAGCTCTTGGCGGGGCTACAGCGGATCCCTTTCGAGCTGTAACGGCAAAACGGAAACCAATCGGTAGAGACCCGGGATTGCGCATCAAGGACGCTCCAATGGCTGGAGCACGATTCGTCCGAATGACCAGCCAAGCCACGATCCGCACCTCCAGCGGTCACCACCCCCGTGGGGCGAGAGTGGCGGTGCGCTATCGCGGCTTTGTGCTGATTCCCCAGCCCGATCTCACCTGGTTGGTGCGGCCGGAGCGCAGCCCCATGCCCGTGCTTCCCTTCCGGACGCCGGCCAGCTCCCTGGAGGATGTCAAAGCCCTGATCGATTGGCGCCTGGGCGACGTGGCCTGAACGCCAGAGCAGAGTCAGGCAGCCTGGGGCGGGGGCGTGGGGTCACTGTGACCCTGGAAGGGCAGCACCAGCGTGGCCCAGTGGTCCGGACGCTGGGGGCGAACACGCCGGGCATGGCGCACACCGAACGGAACCCGCACCACGTTGGTGCCTTCAACCCTCAGGGTCTGGCCCCCGCCCGAACCGGCGTCGCCTCCGGGTCCAAAACCGTCGTTACTGCCCTTCATGATCCCCAAAATGAATGGCGCTGGCGCTGATTGTGTTGGCAAAGCGGAAATTGGCAACCCCGCCAGCCAACTCCGCGTCAAGTTGTCACAGTGTGAGGCACAACGGGATCACGGAACAGTGGCCGTTGGCACCGCTTGGGCCAGTTCCTCAACTGATGGGCAGGTGCACACCAGATGGCGGTCGCCAAAGGCGTTGTCAATCCGGGCCGCCGCCGGCCAAAACTTGCGCTGCCGTTGGGCGTCTCCAGCGGGAAACGCCGCCTGCTGGCGCGTATAAGGCCGGTCCCAGTGATCGGCGGTCACGGCGGCCACGGTGTGGGGGGCGCGCTTGAGAGGGTTGTTGAGGGGATCGGCGGCGCCGGCCTCGATCGCTGCCGCCTCCAGTCGAATCGCCACCATGGCCCCGCAGAAGCGATCGAGCTCAGCCAGCGACTCACTTTCGGTGGGCTCCACCATCACCGTGCCCGCCACGGGCCAACTCACAGTGGGGGCATGGAAGCCATAGTCCATCAGGCGCTTGGCCAGGTCGTCGACCTCCAGGCCACAGCTGCGCTTGAGCGGCCGCAGATCGAGAATGCACTCGTGGGCGACGCGTCCCCCCACACCCCGGTAGAGCACCGGAAAGTGGGGCTCGAGCCGATCGGCGATCAGGTTGGCCGCCAGCAGCGCCACCTGGCTGGCCTGGCGCAGCCCCGCACCCCCCATCATGCGGACGTACATCCAGCTGATCGGCAGGATGCTGGCGCTGCCCAGCGGTGCCGCCGCCACCGGACCCACCGCAGCCCCGCTCTGGCCTGAAGCTCCGGGCAGAAAGGGCACCAGATGCTCCGCCACCGCGATCGGCCCCACCCCCGGGCCGCCGCCGCCATGGGGAATGCAGAAGGTCTTGTGCAGGTTGAGGTGGCACACATCAGCCCCGTAGAGGCCGGGCTTGCACAGGCCCACCTGGGCGTTGAGGTTGGCGCCATCCAGATACACCTGACCGCCGCGGGCGTGCACCAGCTCGCAGATGCGGCGGATGGCCGGCTCAAACACCCCATGGGTGGAGGGATAGGTGACCATCAACGCCGCCAGGCGCTCGGCGTGGGCCTCGGCCTTGGTCTCCAGGTCGGCCAGATCAATGTTGCCCTGGTCATCGCAGGCCACCGGCACCACCTGCAGTCCGGCCATCACCGCACTGGCGGGGTTGGTGCCATGGGCGCTGGTGGGGATCAGGCACACCGTGCGATGGGCGTCGCCGCGGCTGCGATGCCAGGCCCGGATCGCCAGCAGGCCGGCGTACTCCCCCTGGGAGCCGGCGTTGGGCTGCAGCGAGACACCCGCAAAGCCGGTGATCGCGGCGAGCCAGCGCTCCAGGTCGGCCGCCAGGTGCCGATAGCCGGCGGTCTGATCAGACGGTGCCAGGGGGTGCAGCTGGCTGAAGGCCGGCCAGCTCACCGGCGCCAGCTCGGCGGCGGCATTGAGCTTCATGGTGCAGCTGCCCAGGGGAATCATCCCGTGCACCAGGGAGAGATCCTGGGCCACCAGCTGCTGGATGTAGCGCAGAAGCTCGGTTTCGCTGCGGTAGCGCTGGAAGGGCTCCTGCTGCAGCCAGGCCCCCTGGCGGAGGGGGATGCCGGAGACGGATGCAGGGCTGTTTGCGCATTCAAGGTTGTGCAACGTGCTGTTGCACAGCTCCCGGGCCTGGTCCACCCGAGCCTGAGCCGCGGCGCCCCCGTCGCCCAAGGCCAGCGCCGCGAGCAGCCGATCCAGCTCCTCAGCGTTGCTGCATTCATCGAGGCTGATGCCCACACCGCCTTCGGCCTGGTGCAGGTTGAAGCCCGCCGCCAGGGCGCCCGCCAGCAGCGCCTCGGCCTGGGCTGGCGGCACCGGCAGCCACAGCGTGTCGAAGCCAGCACCCGCCAGCAACGGCAGCCCCAGGGCTTCCAGCCCGGCGGCCAGGGCCTGACGCAGCCCCTGGATGCGGCGGGCGATCGCCTCCAACCCCTCAGGGCCGTGGTGCACGGCGTAGAAACCGGCCATCACCGCCAGCAACACCTGGGCGGTGCAGATGTTGCTGGTGGCTTTGTCGCGGCGGATGTGCTGCTCGCGGGTTTGCAGCGCCAACCGCAAAGCGGGCCGGCCCTCGGCATCCACGGAGCGGCCCACCAGCCGTCCGGGGATCTGGCGCTTGTAGGCCTCGCGGGTGGCGAAGAACGCGGCATGGGGCCCACCAAACCCCACCGGCACCCCCAGGCGCTGGGTGCTGCCAATGGCGATGTCGGCCCCCAGCTCGCCTACCGGCGCCAGCAGCACTTGGGCCAGGGGATCCACCCCCACCGCACTGATCACGCCCAGCTCTGCGGCGGCGCACAACAGGGGCTGGGGATCCCAGAGGCGACCGCGCCGGCCCGGCAGCTGGATCAGCAGGCCAAAGACATCCTCGGGAACCACATCGGCCGCAGCGGCACCGGCAGCCAGCTGCTGGGCCACGGCCTCGGCCGCCACCAATTCCAGGCTGAGGCCTAGTGGCTCGGCCCGGGTTTGCAGCACCGCCAGGGTTTGAGGAAACACCTCGGCATCAACCCAGAAGCGCCGCGCCTGGCTGCGGCGTCCCACCGCCAGCGCCAGCGCCATCGCTTCGGCAGCAGCCGTGGCCTCATCCAGCAGGGAGGCGTTGGCGATCGGCAAGCCGGTGAGCTCGCTGATCAGGGTTTGAAAATTGAGCAGGGCCTCGAGGCGCCCCTGGGCGATCTCGGCCTGGTAGGGCGTGTAGGCGGTGTACCAGGCGGGATTTTCGAACACCTGCCGCTGAATCACCGCTGGCGTGGCGGTGGCGTAGTAGCCCTGGCCAATCAAGGAGCGCAGCACAGTGTTGCCGCCGGCAATCGCCGTCAGCTCCGCCAGGGCCTGGGCCTCACTGCAGGGCTGCGGCAGCCCTTGCAACGCCACCTCGGGGGGGAGCAGCAGATCGGCGGGCACCACCTGGGCTGAGAGGTCTTCGATGCTGGCGGCGCCCAGCTCCGCCAGCATCCGCCGCAGCTCCTCAGCACTGGGGCCGATGTGGCGCCCCACAAAGGACAGATCTGCGTCCAGCGTGCCTCCCATTAGGCTCCCTGCAGCTTAGCGGCGTAGGTGGCCGCATCCATCAAGCCATCGAGCTGGCCGGGATCACTGGGCTCGAGCATCAGCAGCCAGCCCTCGCCGTAGGGGTCGTTCTGCAACTCCTCCGGACTGGCCAACACCGCTTCATTGCGGGCCACCACAACGCCGCTCACCGGCGCCAGCAGATCCTCCACGGCCTTCACCGACTCGACACTGCCGAAGCTGACACCCTGCTGCAGGCTGGCGCCCACCTCGGGAAGCTCCACAAACACGATGTCGCCGAGCTGGTCGATGGCAAAGGCACTCAGGCCCAGCCGCAGCCGCCCCCCCTCGGGGCACACGGTTTCGTGGCTGTCGGCGTAGCGGCGATCGTCGGGATAGCTGAGCGCCATCGCGGAAACGGAAAGTGGCCCCAGTTTGTCCGACCTGGCGCGATCGAGCGCGGCGAGGTCTGCACCCACTGGCACAGCGCTCCCCAATTCCGTACAAGTTGTACGGAATTCAGACGCTCCTTTCGCGAAGGGTTGGTGCATCCAACAGCCCAACCCCGTGAAGCGCCAGCAGGGCTCGGTCCAGGGCGATCTGGGCATGGGCCCGGTGGGTGCCGCCCTGGGCGAAAAGCACATAGGGCTCCCGCAGCGGTGCATCGGCCGACCACTCGCTGGTGCTGCCATCGATGAAGGTGCCGCCGGCCATCACCAGATCGCTGGCATAACCAGGCATCGGCGCCGGCACCGGATCGAGATAGGCGCCCACCGGCGAGGCGGCCTGAAAGGCCCGACACACCACCTTGAGCCGCTCGGGATCGCCCAGCCGCACCGCCTGGATCACATCGCTGCGGGGTGCACCGGGCAGGGGGTTCACCGCATAGCCCAGATCGCTGAACACCTGGGCCACCAGCTCACTGCAGATCAGGGCCTCCGCCACCATCTGAGGAGCCAGAAACAGCCCCTGAAACAACAGGCGGTTGAGGTCGAAGCTGGTGCCGCCCTCGCCACCGATGCCCGGGGCGGTGAGGCGGCAGCAGGCCTGCTCCACCAGCTCAGCCCGGCCCGCCACATAGCCGCCGGTGGGGGCGATGGTGCCGCCGAGATTTTTGATCAGAGAGCCGGCGATCAGATCGGCACCCACCGCCGTGGGCTCCTGGTCTTCGACCAGCTCGCCATAGCAGTTGTCCACAAACACCACGCAGCCAGGCTGCAGCGCCTTGACCCGGGCGCACAGCCTGCCGATCTCCGCCACCGACAGCGACGGCCGCCAGCTGTAGCCGCAGCTGCGCTGAATCAGCACCATGCGCGTAGGCGGCGCCAGGGCCGCCTCGAGCCCGGCGTCATCCACAAGGCCCGCCGCGGTGAGGGGCAGTTCGTCGTAGGTGATGCCGAACTCCGCCAGGGATCCCTGGCCGCTGCCACGGATGCCGATCACTTCCTCAAGGGTGTCGTAGGGGCGGCCGGTGAGGGCCAGCAGGCGATCGCCGGGGCGCAGCACACCAAACAGCGCCGCCGCGATGGCGTGGGTGCCGCTGACGAACTGGAGCCGCACCGCCGCGGCTTCCGCCTGCAGCACCCGGGCCGCCACCCGATCCAACACCTCCCGGCCCTGGTCGCCATGGCCGTAGCCGCTCACCGACGCAAAGTGCTGCACCCCCAGCCGCTCGGCGGCGAAGGCCTCCAGCACCCGGGCCAGCCGCGGCTGCACGGCATCGGTGTGGCGGGCAGCGGCGCTGGCCGTGGCAGCAACCGCAGCGGCCACCCGTTCTGCAGCCCAGTCGGTCATCCCCTTGCCATGCGGCCAGGCTCCATGTTGCCGGGCACTGCGCAGTTAGATTTCTCGCCGCTGTCCCACGGCGCCATTGCCAAGGCGTTACCGGGCATGCATCACCCGGAGAATGCGTTGGTTCTGAGTACTGATCCGGCCCGCCACAACCGTGACACCAACGGTGCAGCGCCAGGCCTGAATGCCCAGGTTCTGAAGGTCGAAGCCCCCAGCACCGCAGCCCCCAGCAGTCAGGACGAGCTCCGCATCCGTGCGTCGCTGGTTTCTGCACGCGATCCCCTGCCGCCGCGGCAACGCAAATTCAAGACCGGCACCACCGGCTTCATGCTGGCGATGCACGTGGGGGCGGTGTTTGCCCTGCTGCCGCGCTTCTGGAGCTGGCAGGCCGTGGTGGTGCTGGCCGTTCTGTATTGGACGACCGTGCTGGGCGTGACCCTGGGCCTGCACCGGCTGGTGACCCACCGCAGCTTCAGCGCCCCCCAATGGCTGGAGCGCCTGCTGGTGCTGATGGGAGCCCTGGCCTGTCAGAGCGGCCCGATCGAGTGGGTGGGGCTGCACCGCCACCACCACAAGTATTCCGACCAACCCAACGACCACCACGACGCCGGCCGCGGCCTGTGGTGGGCCCACAGCGCCTGGATGCTGCATGAGATTCCGGCCCTGCAGCACGTGCAGCGGCTCACCGGCGACCTGCAGCGCGACCCCTTCTACCGCTGGCTCGACCGCTGGTTTCTGCTGCTGCAGCTTCCCCTCGCCGCCGGCCTCTACTGGTATGGCAACGCTGCCCAGGTGCACGGCGGTGGCCTGGGCCTGGTGCTCTGGGCGATCCCACTGCGGCTTGTGATCGTGTATCACGTCACCTGGCTGGTGAATTCCGCCACCCACTTCTGCGGCTACCGCAACTTCGACTGCCCCGACCGCTCCCGCAATTGCTGGTGGGTGGCGATCCTCAGCTTCGGCGAGGGCTGGCACAACAACCACCACGCCTTCCCCCATTCGGCGCGCCACGGCCTGCGCTGGTTTGAATTCGACATCACCTGGCAGCACATCAAGCTGCTGCGGGCTCTGGGCTGGGCCAAGCGGATGCGGGTGGCCAGCTACCGGTCGTCCTGAAGGCCGCCACTCAACAGGCTGCAGCCCGGATCGCGCAACTGCTGCCGGATCGCCGCCGCCAGATCCAGCTGACCGCGGCCGGTCTCGCCCACCACGCCCATGGCCCGCGCCTGCTGGCGCAGCAACTCCAGAAACTGATCCGGCCCCAGATCTCCCTCACCCGTCGCCCCGAGCCGGGCCAGGGTGCGGCGCAGATCGGGGAGTTCGCTGTCGAGTTCGGCGGCCGAAAAATCTCGCTGGCCGGCCATCACCTCGGCGAAACGCTCCCGCCGCTGGCGCTTCTCCACCGGATAGGCCGCCATCAGTTGATCGCGGCAGAGGCGCCAGGGCTGACCAGCCGTGAACAACTGGGACAGCGCCGCACTCAACGGCCCTGCCTCGTCGCTGGTAATGCGCAGGTCGAAGGCCACCGGCGGCTGGCGCAGCCCCACAAACACCTCCAGCAGCTCGCCCGGGCCCAGCACCGGAGCGCCCTCATCCTGAACAGGAAGGGCCGAGGTTTCCAGAGCCAGCACCAGTTCGGGGCTATCGGCCAGCCGCTGGCGCAGGCCTTCACCCAGGGTGCCCCCCCGCACCTCAGCGGCGAGCAACTGGTTGATGCGGCCCAGCGCCAGGAACACCTCCGGCCCCGGGGACGCCAACTTGCCGTTGCGCAACATCGACAGCTGGGAGTTGTGGACCCGGCCCAGATCCAGGGCCTCCGCCAGGGCCGGCAAGACCCGATGCGACCAGCCGTTGCGCTCGTGCCACACCTTGATCAGATGGGCGAACGCAACCCTGCCGGAGAGGAGATCTTCCCGATATCCCACGCGATACGGATCCGTATTGCTACTATTGTAGCGATCAGTTCGGAGTCGGTCCGCATGGCCGCGCCAGTTAAGCCAGCCGCACCAGTTAAGCCAGCCACCTATCGCCTGGCCACCCGCAAGCCTGCCCTCATCAATAAGGGCGTCAGCGGGCAAAGGCGGGCCGAGGCCCTGCACCGGCCGCGCCATCGCGACGCCGTCAGCAGCCAGGGGTCGAAAACCACCCCCTGGGTCACCATCGGCTTCATGGCCGTCATCCACGTGCTGGCGGTGGTGGCCCTGCTGCCCCAGTTCTGGAGCGTGCCGGCCCTGGCCAGCTTCCTGGTGCTCTATTGGGTCACCGCCTGCCTGGGCGTGACCATCGGCTACCACCGGCTGCTCAGCCACCGCGCCTTCCGCGTGCCCCAGTGGCTGGAGCGCTTCTTCGCCACCTGCGGCGCCCTCAGCTGCCAGCACGGCCCGATCGACTGGGTGGGCCTGCACCGGCACCACCACAAGTTTTCTGATACCGACGTGGATCACCACACCAGCCTCAAGGGCTTCTGGTGGAGCCACATGGGCTGGATGTTTGCCCCCATCCCCGCCATGGGGGCGGTGCCCCGCCTCACCGGCGACCTGGCCAAGGATCCCTACTACCGCTGGCTGAACAACAACTTCCTGCTGCTGCAGATCCCCCTGGCCGCCCTGCTCTTCTGGATCGGCACCGCCACGGGTGCCGGCGGCTGGGGCCTGGTGCTGTGGGGCATCCCCTTGCGCCTGGTGATCGTCTACCACTGCACCTGGCTGGTGAATTCGGCCACCCACCTCTGGGGTGAGGTGAGCCACGACAGCGGCGACGGCTCCCGCAACAACGCCTGGGTGGCGGCGCTCACCTTCGGCGAGGGCTGGCACAACAACCACCACGCCTATCCCCATTCGGCCCGCCACGGCTTCGGCCGACAGATCGATCTCACCTGGCAGCACATCCGGCTGATGCGGGCCCTGGGCCTGGCTCACCAGGTGCGCCTGCCCGCTGCGGCCGCCAGAGCGGGAAGCAGGGGCTGAGACCTTCATAGAATGCATGGATGAAGGGTGATTCCCATGCAGTTCACGCTTGAGGTCGAAAGGGAAGCAGACGGCCGCTGGCTTGCTGAGGTTGCTCAGCTGCCAGGCGCGCTCGCTTACGGGGCCTCAGCAGATGAAGCAATGACGAAAGCCGAAGCCCTCGCCCTGCGAGCCCTGGCCGAGCAACTTGAGCATGGGGAAGCTGTGCCTCGCGACATCAGCATCGTGGTCCCAACTGCGGCATGAGCCAGTGGCCGTCGGTCAAAGCCAGGAGAGTTTTGGCGGCCTTGATGAACCTTGGCTGGAGGGTCAAACGCCAGAGCGGTTCGCATCAAACCTTGTGCCGTGAAGGCTAGTCCGACGTCGTTTTTGCCTTCCACGATGGGGAGGAAATCGGTCCTCGCATGCTCGCCAGGATTGCCAAACACACTGGACTGAAACCCGAACACCTTTAATGCGCTAGTGGCCCCACTCCAGCTGAAGGTCCAGGGCCCACAGCTCAAGGGGACACGACGGAAGGATTCACGCCGGTAGCGCCGGAGAGATCGGCGTAGCGCTTGTTCAGCGCAGCGATTCGGCCTCAGTCATCAGCGGGCATGGGCACCGCTGGGAGATGGCGGCACAGGGGGGCCACACACACTGATCTAATCTGAGAGGTCGCATCCCGTTAAATCGTCAGTTATCCCATGGCCAAGCGCGTTCAAGTCGTCCTCAACGCAGACGTTCTCAGCCTGGGTAAGGACGGGGATCTGGTGGACGTGGCCCCGGGTTATGCCCGCAACTTCCTGGTGCCCACCGGCAAGGCCGTGCCCGTCACCGCCGCGGTGCTGCGCCAGGTGGAGGCCCGCCGGGCCAAGGAAGCGGAGCGTCAGGCTGCCCTCAAAGCTGAAGCGGTTGCCTTCCGCACCGCCCTCGACACCATCGGCCGCTTCACCGTCAAGAAGCAAACCGGTGGCGACGACGTGCTGTTCGGCACCGTGACCAACGGCGACGTGGCCGAAGCCATCGAAGCCGCCACCAAGAAAGAAGTGGATCGCCGCGACATCCTGGTGCCGGAGATCCACCGCACCGGCGCCTACAAGGTGCAGGTCAAGCTCCACCCTGAAGTCACCGCCGAGATCAACCTGGAAGTGGTCAGCCACTAACGCCCCCAGCCTCCTAGGCGTCCGAGCCACCCCACCCGTGGGGTGGCTTTTTGCTGAACACCCCAGCGGCAGCGCCCAATCGCTGGTCAAACCACGCCTAACCCGGCAGGATGGACAACCCGGCGTTCCTGCCCTCCAAAGCCGATGGTGAGCGTTCCCCTCAACCCGCCCGGCCGCGAGCGCGCCGGTAGTCCCAAGGGCGGGCGCAACGGCGATGCCGAGGCGCGCTTTGAGGCCCTGCCCGACTCCGTGCCCCCCCAGAACCTGGAGGCCGAGGAGGCCGTGCTGGGCGGAATCCTGCTCGACCCCGATGCCATCGGCCGCGTGGCCGACGTGCTGCAGCCGGAAGCCTTCTACCTCTCCGCCCACCGCGAGATCTACCGCACAGCGGTGATGCTGCACAGCCAGGGCAAGCCCACAGACCTGACGGCCATGTGCGCCTGGTTGGCCGACACCGGCGCCCTCGAAAAAGTGGGCGGCCAGGGCCGGCTGGTGGAGCTCGTGGAGCGGATCACCTCCACCGCCTCGATCGACCAGGTGGCCCGCCTGGTGATGGACAAGTTTCTGCGGCGCCAGCTGATCCGCTCCGGCAACGAGGTGATCGCCCTGGGCTTCGACCAGAGCAAGCCGATGGAGCAGGTGCTCGATGAGGCCGAGCAGAAGATCTTCGCCATCAGCCAGGAGAAACCCAGCACGGGTCTCACCCCCACCGCCGAGATCCTCACCAGCACCTTCAACGAGATCGAGAGCCGCTCGCTGGGCACCGCCGTCGCTGGCATCCCCTGCAACTTCTACGACCTCGATGCCATCACCCAGGGACTGCAGCGCAGCGACCTGATCATCGTGGCGGGCCGGCCGGCGATGGGCAAAACCTCGATCGTGCTCAACATCGCCAAGAACGTCGCCCAGATCCACGCCCTGCCGGTGTGCGTGTTCTCGCTGGAGATGAGCAAGGAGCAGCTCACCTATCGCCTGCTGTCGATGGAGGTGGGGATCGAGAGCGGCCGGCTGCGCACCGGCCGGTTGCAACAGGAGGAATGGCCCCTGCTGGGCCAGGGCATCAACAGCCTCGGCCAACTTCCCCTGTTCCTCGACGACAAACCCAACTCCGGCGTGCTGGAGATGCGCTCGCTCTGCCGCCGGCTGATGGCCGAAACCGGCAAGGAGCTGGGCCTGATCGTGATCGACTACCT
This sequence comes from Cyanobium sp. ATX 6E8, assembly GCF_024346335.1. Lineage (NCBI taxonomy): Bacteria > Bacillati > Cyanobacteriota > Cyanophyceae > Synechococcales > Prochlorococcaceae > Cyanobium > Cyanobium sp. ATX 6E8. Next base: position 39,856 of record NZ_JAGQCT010000019.1, read on the forward strand.
GCAGCTGATGGAGGGCTCCACCCCCGACAACCGGGTGCAGGAGCTCTCGCGCATCACCCGGGGCCTCAAGGGCATGGCCCGCGAGCTCAACGTGCCGGTGATCGCCCTATCCCAGCTGAGCCGCGGCGTCGAATCGCGCACCAACAAGCGACCTATGCTGAGCGATCTACGCGAATCGGGGTCGATCGAGCAGGACGCCGACCTGGTGCTGATGATCTACCGCGACGAGTACTACAACCCCGAAACCGCCGACCGGGGCATCACCGAAGTGATCGTGACCAAGCACCGCAACGGACCGGTGGGCACCGTGAAACTGCTGTTTGAGCCCCAGTTCACCCGGTTCCGCAATCTGGCTGCGTAATGACCATCCCCGTATTCACCGTATTCAGCGGTCATACCTATCGGCCGATCTACGTCGAGCGGCTTCAGCGCATGCTGACGCGCCACATGCCAGCGGATCATCATCTCACCGTGCTTTGCGACGCGGCGACCCAGCCAGCTGTTGCGAATCTCGGATTGCCACATTGCCGCCTTGAAGAACGGGGCCTCAAGGGGTTCTGCAGCAAGATCCAGCTTTTCAATCCAGACCTCACCGGCACAACACCCTTCCTCTATTTCGACATCACGCTGGTGGTGCGCTCCAGCCTTGAGCCACTTCTGCACTTCGCTTCCACCAGCAAATTTGACGTAATCGGCGTACGTGACTGGAACTACCCAACCCTCAACTCCTGCCTGATGCACCTGCGTCCCGGAGCCGCCACTGCACGCGTGTGGCAGTCGTATCTGGAGGGCGAAAATCACGGAACCCCTGGCCCGAACCAGAACTTCATCTACCGAGTGCTGCAACAACACTGCCCTGAAACAATCGGCTTCTGGCCCGAGGGCCTTGTGGCTTCCTACCGGGAGCTACGCAAGAAAGCCCGTCACGATCCCAGCACCGCGGAACAGGCCCATCTAGCCGCGTGCGTGCTCAAGTTTCACGGGCGACCGCGCCCCCACGAGGTGCTGAGCCCTTGGCGCCATCCATCGCAGACAGTGCTCAAGCACCCCTTCCGACCAGATCTCTGGAGCTACCTGGCCGACGACATCCACGCCCACTGGTGTTGAGGCCTGCTGGGCTGAGCACCTGGCTCAAGCCAGCCGCCGCAAATCCACCGAGGGCGCACAGCCAAACTCCTGGCGGTAATCCCGGCTGAAACTGGAAAAATTGATGTAGCCGCAAGCCAGGCTCACCTGCTGAACCGTGGTGCCGGGAGGGGCCTCCAGCAGCGTCTGCCGGGCCTTGGTGAGCCGCCTGCGCCTCACCCATTGCATCGGCCCGCAGCCAAAACGCTTGTTGAAGGCGTATTGCAGGGCGCGCCGGCTGTAGCGGCTGCGCTCCTCCAGTTCGCTCAAGCCGAGAGCACGGAGGCAGTTGGCATCAATCCACTCAAGCAATTGCTCAAACCACGACTCCTGCCCCAAGGAGCGCGCCGCGGGCACCACCAGCGCCTCCCCCAGGCCCGGCAGCATCAGCAACAACAACTGCCGCACGAGCAGATCATCGAGTCGCAGGATCTCCGGCACCGTCGGCTGCATCTGCAGCACCGATTCCACAAACCCGAAGAAGCGATAAAGGCCGTTGAGGATGGGGCCACCGTGGCGATCGCTGGTGCAAAGAGGCGCGGTGATCTGCAGAGCCGACGCCAACGATGTCTGCGGCACACGACCTCACCCATGACGCTGGCCGTTCTCAGCAGCAGGGGGGCCGGAACCAACAGGGAGAGCCCCGCCAACAAGGGCGACTGCGACTGCAGCTGCCAGCCCACAGGCGGGATGTGCAGGATGTTTGCGCCGTAGGAGTTGCTGTAGGGCTTGCCCTCGATGCTGTAGGCCCCAACGCAATCCTGATAGGGGAGCATGAAGGTGGACTGCTCCACCGCCTCAGCTGACGTGACCCCCTTTACTGGTCCAGTTCTTATGAGAGCTGATGGGGTGATCAAGCCGCTTTCCATTGCTGGAGGACTTCCAGGGGCGTACGCCCCTGGAGAGCCGAATGCGGTCTGTAGACGTTGTACTCGATTCGGTGCTGTCCTGCCAACAGCCTGGCTTCCTGCACCGTGGTGAACAGTTCGATGTATGGCCTCCGGCCGGCTTCGCCTACAGGAACTCGTCCCTAAATCGGCCGTTGAACGACTCCACAAATGGGTTCTCCCAGGGTGAGCCCGGCGGGATATACGCCGTTCCCATACCACTGCCTGTGCACCACTCCTGCAGGGCATGGGCAATGAACTCAGGTCCATTGTCCATCCGCAGGTGGGTGGGCGGTGGATACAGCTTGAGCAGCTCCTCGATCGTGTCGATCACATCCACAGCCTGACAGCGGCGGCCCACCCGAATCGCCAGGCAGACACGGCTGTACTCGTCGATCACGTTCAGGAACTTGAGCGTGCGGCCATCCATCGTCTGGTCGAACTGGAAGTCGATCGCCCACACGTGGTGCGGGTATTCGGCCCTCAGGAGATCTCTGGATCCGTCTGTGGGCCTTG